>JAQVQT010000092.1 GCA_028701435.1 Smithellaceae bacterium
TATGAAAAAGATTGAATGGGGAAACTTTATACATTCAGATCCCGATGTCCTTTTAGGTAAACCGGTCGTAAAGGGTACCAGGCTGTCGGTCGAGTTTATTCTCGGGCTCTATGCGCAAGGATGGACGGAAGAGCAAATCCTCGAGAATTACCCTAATTTGACAAAAGAAATTCTGCTGGCTGTTTTTGCCTATACACACGATTGCATGCGCGAGGAATTCCTCTATCCGCTATCGGCGGAGGCCATCTAATGGATTTTCTGGCCAACGAGAATTTTCCACTTTTAAGCTTTCGGCTTTTAAGGGAAGTTGGGCATCAATTATAAGCTCTACGGAAAGCATTGATCCGCCCATCCGCATTCGCATCCGGACGAGCGGGCTATGTCGCAACCACCCGGTTTTTACCCTGCGCCTTGGCCTTGTACATGGCCGTGTCGGCTTCCGACAGCAGCTCTCCCAGCGCCAGCGCTCCATCAATTCTGACGACGCCGATACTCAGACTCAAAGGAAATACCTGGCCCTTTAACTCAAAGCGATACGCCTCAACGGCTGCGCGCAGACGCTCCGCAGCCAGCAGGGCTTCCCGTCCGTCGATTCCGTCGAGTAGAACGGCAAACTCGTCTCCCCCCAGCCGAAAAACAATGTCTTCCGTCCGCAGTGCCGCCTTCAGAAGATCCGTCAGAATTACCAGAACGTCATCACCGGCGCTGTGGCCGACGGTGTCGTTAACATCCTTAAAGTTGTCAAGGTCCGTGTAAAGGAGCGAGCTGACCCCTCCGCGTTTCGCCTTCGCAATGGTCCGGCTGAGAATTTCTTCCAGACCGCGCCTGTTTAAAAGCCCGGTAAGTTGATCATGAACGGCAAAATGTTTCAGTTTATCTTCGTAACTCTTGCGTTCGGTGACATCATCGAAAACCGCGACGAAGTAATCCTTTTCCGGACTGTAAACCGAGATGGACAAGTGTTTCCCCAGGGGCTTGAAATCGATTTCAAATTTTTCAGGATTACCGGTCAACGCGACCCGACCGTAAATCTCGAACAACTCCGGACTCGATTCCTTAACGCCCGGGATTGCATCGGTGACTTTCTTCCCCGCCACATCCGCAAGTCCCGTCAAACGTTCAAATGCCGCGTTGACATCAAGATAGATAAAGTCCACCGGATGTCCATCGCCGTCATAGATCATCTTGCAGTAGGCAAACCCTTCAAGCATATTCTCAAAAAGGGAATGATAGCGCATCTCGCTTTCCTGCAGGGCTTCGGTGCGTTTCTGGACAAGTTCTTCCAGATGGTCCCGGTCGTAGCGAAGCTTCACCGACATTTCATTGAACGTCGAGGTGAGTTCACGGATTTCCCTGCCGAACGGCCGAGGAAGTTCTTCGCCCAAATGCCCGTCTTGCGTCGCGATCTCATTCGCCTTCTCCCGCATGATTCCGAGCGGCGCCAGGAGGAAGCGTCTGTAGAGCCAGAACTGAATGCTAAACAGACAGATCAGAACAACCATCAGGATAACGGAAAGCTTCAAGGAAAAGACATTGGCCGCCGCATAGGCTTCCGCAAGCGGAATGCGCAGCGACACAATACTGGCCAATTCTCCATCCCGACGGTTAAAGCTTCTTTCCGTTCCGTAGTAATCCGTCATCCCTTTCGGAGCATTTTCGGGACGACTATGGCATCGCAGACAGGATGCCTCCATGACCTCGCCTTTTTTCAAGACAACGAGATAAGGCTTTCCGTCAATGATGCGGACGTTGGATTCCATTTCCGGCTGTTTGCCGGCTTTTAAATTTTCAAAGAATACCCGTTCATATTCATCCGCTTCGTTTTCCGGGCTCCTGGCGTCAACGGCTGAATCTTTAAAAGAATATCCGGAAGGGTTCAATGCCTTGAAGAACTTTTCGATCTCGCGGATCGCATAGGTGGAGGACATCCATGTGTGGTCGAAGTAGTCTTTGGAACGGAACGGTTCGCTCCAGGCAAAAATACTGGGTTTCATGATTCGGGAAAAGTAGGTATGCGTGGCAAGATTACGATCAAGGATAATGCGGGCTTTCGACTGAGCCTCGACGAGGGCCTGCTGGCGCATGTTGTAATTCACGCTGACGACCACGACGACGGCGGCAAGGACAAAGAAGCCGCCGATGCAAAGATTGAGAAACATTCCCAACCTGGCGTTGCGAAACCATCCGACCATTCTGCCCTCCAGACTCCCCGGTCAATTTACACTTCCTTCCGGGGTTTCAAAATGATCCGCGGTTCATCCTGCCGGGACTCAACGAGGCCCGGCCATCAATCCATCAACCCTCTGTCTCCGCTTCAACGAGGCTCCCGGCGTAGTATTTCTCGCGGAGCTTCGGTTTTTCAATTTTTCCGGTGGGATTGCGCGGCACCTGTTCAAAAAAGATTTTGCGCGGACGCTTGTAGCGCGGCAGCGCCTCGCAAAACTTGGCCATTTCCACTTCTGAGCCGGCAAAGCCGGGCTTCAGCTCGATGACCGCCGCGACGATCTCCCCCAGCCGATGGTCGGGCAGCCCGATCACCGCCGCATCCTTGATGGCTTCGTGCGTGCGCAGGAAGTCCTCGATCTGCACCGGATAGATGTTTTCGCCGCCTGTGATGATGACGTCCTTCTTGCGGTCCACCAAATAGACAAAGCCGTCTTCGTCCATCCGCGCCATATCGCCCGTGAACAGCCAGCCGTCCTTCAGGATTTCGGCCGTGGCTTCGGGGTTTTTGTAGTAGCCTTTCATCACGCCGTCGCCTTTGACGCAAAGCTCGCCCACGTCGCCTGGCTTCACGGGAGAGCCGTTTTCATCCACAATCCGGATTTCCCACTGATAGCCGGCCTTTCCGATCGCGCCGACTTTGTGGATATTTTCCAGCCCCAGGTGAACGCAGCCCGGCCCGATGGATTCCGACAAGCCGTAATTGGTGTCGTAATCGTGGTTTGGGAAATGTTCTTTCCAGCGCCGGACAAGGCTGGGCGGCACCGGCTGCGCGCCGATGTGCATCAGCCGCCACTGGTCGAGCTGATAGTCTTTCAGCTTGAGGTCGCCCCGCTCGACGGCGTCCAGAATATCCTGCGCCCACGGCACCAGAAGCCAGACAATCGTAATCTTCTCTTCGGACACCGCCCTGAAAACCCATTCCGGTTTGACGCCGCGCAGCAAAACCGCGCGGCTTCCGGCCAGAAAGCTTCCGAACCAGTGCATCTTCGCGCCGGTGTGGTAGAGCGGCGGAATGCACAGGAAGTTATCCTCGCGAGTCTGCCGGTGATGGTTCATTTCCACTTCACAGGCCATCATCAGGCTGCGGTGGTGATGAAGAATGGCCTTGGGAAAACCGGTGGTGCCGGATGAAAAATAGATGGCCGCGTCGTCCGCGTCGGAAAGCGGAATGCGCGGCGCCACGGAGGAGCAGCACGCGGTGAGCGCGTAGTAGCTTTCGGCAAACGCGGGCAGGTCCTGTCCCACAAACAGGCGGAGTTTCACTTTCGGCATCTGTTCGCGGATCGCTTCAATTCGCTGGGTAAATTCCGGCCCGAAGATCAAAACGTCGCAATCGGCCAGATCCAGGCAGTATTTGATTTCGTCTTCCGTATAGCGGTAGTTGAGCGGGACGGCAATGGCGCCCGTCTTGAGAATGCCGAAATAGATCGGCAACCATTCCAGGCAATTCATCAGCAATATTCCGACCTTGCGACCCTTTTCCAGGCCTCTTTGCAAAAGAAAGTTGGCCAAGCGGTTGGCCTTGTCGTCAAACTCGCGCCAGGTCATCTCCCGCCGGTAGCGATTTTCCGGATTGGTTTCGACCAGCTCATACTCCTTCCAGCTTGCCTTGACTTCCTTGATTTGAGGATTGATCTCCACCAGGCTTGTTTCTTCGCCGTAGAGAGAAGCGTTTCGGGTTAGAATTTCTGTGATGGGCATTTAGGGTTCCTTCTGCTGTTGAGATTGATCGATTTGCGGCGGTATTCCAGTGAATTTTGACATATCAGCTACTCATGCGATAAAAACACGTTTTTCCGGAGCGCACGATACGAATTTCAGGCGTTGATGTCAAGAATATCCTGCCGGCCGTGAAACGGCTTCGCCGCATCCTCAATGGAAAAGGACATGGTAAATCACGTACACCCAGGAGAGAATGCCGTGAAAGATGGCCCAGAGCACCGAATGATTATAGCTGTAGCTGATGGTGATGGCCAGCGCCGTGCCGAATGTAATTCCGGTGGCAATAATATGACCCTGCATGGGAACCTCCTTTGGCTGCGCAGAATTCCGATGTTGCTTTGCGGCATTATAGAAATTCCTCCCTTCCCTGTCAAGAAAACACCGGCGGCCAGAGTCCCCCTGAATTATTTCCACCTTTCATTCTTTTCGGTTGAAATCGCGCAGGAATTAACCATATAATGCGCGCCAACGCCAAATACGCACCGCGCCGCATTGAGGCTTATGGAAGAAGAACCAAAGACCAACGAACTAGCCCTGCAGAAAGAAAATCTGCACCTGAAGCAAAGCATCGCCGCGCTGCGCGAGCAGATGGAAAAACTGGAAGCGTCCCGGGAGGAGGCCGTGCAGAAAACCCTCCACGCTTCCCAGGAGGAGATCACCCAGCTTCGCACCGCCGTTTCCGCCATGCGGGATCAACTGGAAAAGACCTGCTATGAAAAGGATTGCGCGGCCCAGGAGGACATGTCCGCCGCGGGCAACCGGGAAAAGCAGTTAACCAACACGATAGCGGCCCTGCGCAACGAATTGGAGCGCCGGGACATCACGCATCAGCGGGACATGGAAACAATCACCCGGACCCATCACGATGAGGCGGCGCAACTGCGCCGGACCATCCAGGTTTTGAGGGACCGCCTGGAGTCTCTCCATCATTCATCAACCGCAAAGGCCGAACCCCATGAAAAACCATCAGAATAAAGCAACGGTAAAACACCTGAACGCAAAGAAGCTGCAAACGCTGCTGGACGTTCCGCGAAAAGTGGCGGCGCTGGAAACCCTAAACGACATTCTGGACGAACTGATGAAAATCACCACGGCCGAACTGGGCGCGGACCGCGGGACGATTTTCCTCAATGATTCGGAAACCGGCGAATTATACTCCCGCGTGGCCCAGGGGAATTTTCACCGGGAAATCCGGCTGCTCAACACCAGCGGCATCGCGGGGGCGGTATTCCAGTCGGGAAAGAGCCTGATGATCCCGGACGCTTACAAAGACGAGCGCTTCAACCGGTCCGTGGATGAAAAAACAGGCTACATCACCCAATCGATTCTCTGCGTTCCGATCAAGGCCGCCAAAAATGAAATCATCGGCGTCGCCCAGGTTCTGAACAAAAAGGAGGGGGTTTTCACGGAAGAAGACGTGATGCTCCTCGAAGCCATTGCCACGCAGGCAGCCATCGCGCTGCAAAGCACCATCTTCACGGAGCGGATGAATAAATTCCGCACAAAAGAAATGGCGTTCTTTGACGTGGTCGCCGAAGCCACCTCGGAAATCAACCTGGGCACGCTTCTGCGCAAGGTCATGTCGGAAGCCATGCGGATGCTGGATGCCGAACGCTCCACCCTTTTCCTGAATGATGAAAAGACCAACGAGCTGTATTCCAGGCTGGGAGAGGGTCTCGGGACGACGGAAATCCGCTTTCCCAACAGCGTCGGCATCGCGGGAGCGGTGTTCCGGACGGGGGAAACCATCAATATCCCCCACGCCTACGCCGACCTGCGGTTCAATCCTTCCTTTGACCGGCAGACCGGCTTCTTTACCCGCTCCATTCTCTGCACGCCGGTGACGAACAAATCCGGCAAAATCATCGGCGTCACGCAGGTGCTGAACAAACGGGGCGGACCGTTCACCAAGGAAGATGAAATGCGCCTCAAGGCCTTCACCGCGCAGGTCGCCATCGCCCTGGAAAACGCCAAGCTCTTCGATGATGTCCAAAACATGAAGAACTACAACGAGGGAATGCTGGAAAGCATGTCCAACGGCGTGATCACGCTGGGCGAAGACGGAAAGATCATCACCTGCAACGCGGCGGGCCTTCGGATTCTGAAAGTCGCCGCGCCGGAGATTCTGAACCGCAAGGTGGAGGAATTCTTTGCCGGCGCCAACGCCTGGGTGCTGGAAAAAATCGACAAGGTCGGGAAAACGCAGACGCAGGACGTCATCATGGACGCGGATCTGGAATTCGGGGACAACCGGCTTTCCGTCAATCTGACGGTTCTTCCGCTCCTCAGCGTAGAGAAAAAGAAGCTGGGCACGATGATCGTCATCGAAGACATCTCGAACGAGAAGCGCATGAAGTCCACCATGTCCCGGTATATCGACCCGGCGCTCACCGACCAGATCATGGACTGCACGGACGATTTCATGGGAGGCAAAAGCCTGACGGCCACGATCCTGTTTTCCGACATCCGAGGCTTCACCACGCTCACCGAAGAGCTGGGAGCGCAGGGCACCGTCGCCCTGCTCAACGAGTATTTCACGCTGATGGTGGAGTGCATTCAGAAGCAGGGCGGCATTCTGGATAAATTCATCGGAGACGCCATCATGGCGGCCTTCGGCATTCCTTTCGCGCATGACGACGACGAAGACCGCGCCGTGCGGGCCGCCATCCACATGATCACCAGCCTTCGGGAGTGGAACCAAAAACGGGCCGAACAGGGGAAAAAGCCGATTCGGATCGGGATCGGCCTGAACACGGATACCATCGTCTCCGGAAACATCGGCTCACCCAAGCGCACGGATTATACGGTCATCGGCGACGGCGTGAACCTGGCCTCGCGCCTGGAATCCGCCTGCAAGCAGTATCACGCTTCCATCCTGATCAGCGAAAACACGCATCGCAAGCTGAAGGGCACCTACCGCATGCGGAAGGTGGACCGGGTGGTGGTCAAGGGAAAAACAGAGCCGGTGAACATCTACGAAGTGCTCGATTATCACACGGACGAAACGTATCCCGGCCTCATGGACGCCATGCATCATTTCTCGCACGGCCTGGACTGCTATCAGAAAGGGCATTGGGACGGGGCGGTGGAGGCGTTCCGGCGTGGTTTGTCTCTAAACGGCGGCGATCAGCTTTGCCAAGTGTATATCGACCGTTGCGAATATATGAAAAGCCACCCGCCGGCCGGCGAGTGGAACGGCGTCTTTGTCATGACGTCAAAGTAAAAACGCAAAAGGCGTCTCAATCCTCACGTCGAGGATTCCAAAACGCTTTTCTGAATGGCGTCGAAATACTCGTCGGCTTCCTTCGCGTCGGCAAACAGCCTCATTCCCTGCAGCAGGTTGGCGATCTCAAACACCTTCTCGATTTGCGGCTGCACATTCATCATGTAAACCGCACCGCCCTGTCCGGACATGAATCGCCTCGTTTTCAAAATGATGCGCAG
>JAQVQT010000093.1 GCA_028701435.1 Smithellaceae bacterium
TTTTTCAATGCTTTTAATGTAGAGATCCTCGTCGATGCCCCAGCGCTTTCGGAAATGAAAGCGGGAAAACCGAAGTGTGTTTCCCAATTCATCCGCGAAGCGCTTCAGGGTCATTTGATAAAATCCCTGCGTCTTCACCAAAAGGTCGAGCCGGTTGGCAAAAGTCGTGATGCCGGCCTCCGCAAATTCATCGAAGAGATCCGGAAGCTTTTCCAGATAATAACGATCGGCCATCTGACCCAGAAGATCCGCCGTCCCCAGGATTTTCCCCAGCAGCTCCACCGTCGCGCCTTCAAACCGGATGGCCTGCACCTGCGTGTTGAGGCCCGTGCACAGCAGGATGTCCCGAAACGCATCCAGTTCGTTTTGGAACGCCGGATCATTGCGGTAATAGTCTAGAAGAAAGGCGATGCTGCGGCTGATATGAACCTGCGTGTATTTCGCCCCGGTCCCCTGCCGATCGGAGGTTTGCTGAATATAGCCGGTATCGTGCATCAGACCGCTGATAAGTCCCATGTTCAGGTCTTTTTCGGTGAACGATTGTCCGGCTTCCACGGCCCCGTGCATCAGGCGGGCGACGGCCAGCGTGACCGAGAGGGTATGGCCGAGATCATGGTACCTGACGTTGCAGGAGCGATAGGACGGATAGTTTCCGCGAAAAAGGGCAACCACGTCGGAAAAGGCCCTGTCAAAATGCGCAAAGTCAAACCGCGGAAACATCAGACCGGCAATCGTATGGATTTCGTCCCGGACGGCTTTGGGGTCCCGGGTGTCCACAAGATTGGCCAGCTGCACGCGACAATCGTCCATCAGCGCTCCCCGTCAGCGACGCCCTCGCGCAGAGAAGTTTATGGTTCTCCGGTCTTGGCCCGTGATGTCCCGGGCCACGGCCGGCCGTTTTCCCGGCACCGAGCCGCTGATTCCATGATGATGTCCGGCAATGTGGCATATTTCTCAAAATTCATCAACGGATAATGATGCTGAAGGGCAAAATCAGGCCCGGCGCCCGTGTCGGTGACGCTCCAGCGCTTTCCTTGGCGCCGAAAAGCGTTTTGTTCAGACTTTTATCTTGCCTCGGCCTGAAAAAAGCTTTAGATAACCGATCATCATCCGTGAACGGATTTCACGCGGAGTGGCCATGAAAAAGAAAATTAAGGAGCTGGAAAAAGCCAACGAGGAGCTCCGGAGTCTGGAGGAAACATACCGGCTGAGCTTTGAGCAGGTGTCGGATGTCATTTTCATGCTCGACACGGACCTGCGGATACTGAACATGTCTCCCTCGGTGGAAAAAAACCTGGGCTATCATCCGTTGGAGTTTATCGGCAAACCGTTTGCCAAGATCAAAAATGTGATGGATCCCGGTTGCTACGCAACAGCCAGCGCCAAGCTGGCTTCCATCCTGGAGGGAAAAACCGTTGACCCGTCGGACTATATCATCTTCACAAAGGACGGAACACGGCGATCCATCGAAACCAACGCGACCCCGGTTGTGAAAAACGGGAAGCTCTTCTGCATCGTCTGCATCGTGCGCGACATCACCCGGCGCCGGCAGGCGGAGGAGCACTTGTTTTATGAGCGGAACTTTAGCCAGACCGTCGTGGAAAGCCAGCCGGGACTGTTTTTCGTGATCGACGAACAGGGGAAACTTCTCCGCTGGAATGACAATCTGGAAATCATGACCGGATATTCGGCCGGCGAAATCCGGGAGACACCGGCTGTCGACCTCCTGCCTGAAAACTACAGAAAAGAATCGCTTCAGCGGATTCAGGAGATTATTCGCCGCGGGGAAATCTCCATGGAGACGGAAATGATTTTCAAAAACGGGGTTCGAAAAACGTTTCGGTTTCACGCGAAGCGCCTGTCTTACGAAGGACGGCTGTGCATCGTGGGCACCGGCATGGACGTCACCGATCAGAAGCGGACCGAAAACGATCTGAAGCGGTTTGCCGAGAACCTTCAGGACGCCAACATCGCCCTGCGCGTTTTAATGCAGCAGCGCAACGAAGACCAGAAGGACACCGAAGAGAAATTGCAGGCCAATGTGAATGATTTGATTCTTCCCGCCTTGAAAAAGTTGAAGCAGGCCAACCTGGAGGACCGCCACAAAAACCAACTTCAGATTCTGGAGCACCATCTGCGGGAGATCGTCTCCCCGTTCATGAAAAACCTTCACGCCGCGCACGCGGATCTGACGCCTAGGGAGATCCAGATCTTGGACCTGATCAAAAAAGGAAAAAACAACAAGGAGATTGCCGTTCTGCTTGCCGCTTCGTTAAAAACGGTGGAAACCCATCGGAACCATATCCGGAAAAAGCTCAACCTGGTCAATGCGCGGGTCAATCTCCGGTCCTACCTCCTTTCCATGTCGTAACCGCCGGGGCGGAACCGAAGAAGGCGGCGCGGCCGTCCGCATCATACAGCCGCCGTCGCCTTTCCGTTTTCAAAACGTGCCGGCCTGACTACAGGATCATTTTCAGCCGATTGACGGAGTCTTGGAATGCGTACTCTCTTTTTTGGGCCAGTTTCCTGAGAAGAACCATGGACAGGTCGTCTTCCTCTTCGGCCTCGTCAAAGGGATTGTAGGGGCCGCCCGCGTAATGGAGGCTGATCTCCACGGCGCCGCTTTCTTCGGAATACCCGACCATGACATCCAGGGCAACGGGATCCTCCTGCCGGACGAGCAGCTGGTTGACGATCAGCTCTTCCAGGATAAGCTGGATATGAAAGATTTGATTTTCCGCAATGAACTGTTTGCGGCAGAAGGTTTCAATTCCGGCGTTCAGGGCATACAGATCAAACGTTCGGGAGCGGATTTCATACGAATAGGTTCTGATCTTGTGGACAAAATTTCTCGTTTTCTCGCGCGCCGGCCGGTCATAGATCTGCCGCGGCGTTCCTTCCTCGTAGATAATTCCCTCATCCATGTACAAAACCCGCGTGGAAACATCCCGGGCGAATCTCATTTCGTGCGTGACGATCATCATGGTCATGCCGTCGGCCGCCAGCCTGCGGATGACGGCCAGCACCTCGCTCACCATCGTCGGGTCCAGCGCGGACGTCGGCTCGTCAAACAGGACGATTTCCGGCTTCATGGCCAGAGCCCGGGCAATGGCCAACCGCTGCTTCTGGCCGCCGGAGAGCTCATCGGGATAGGCATAGGCTTTTTCGGCCAGCCCCACCATCGCCAGGAGCTTCATGCCCTCTTCAAAAGCCTCCGGACGATTCATCCGTAAGAGATGGACCGGGCCGAGCATGATATTTTCAATCACCATCAAATGCGAAAAAAGATTGAAGGACTGAAAGACCATGCCCATCTTTTGGCGCAGCTGAAAAACATTGGTTTTTTTATCCAGAAGATGGATCCCGTCAATGATGATTTCACCGCCGGTCGGCCTCTCCAGAAGGTTGAGACAGCGCAGAAATGTGCTTTTTCCGCAGCCGGAGGGACCGATGACGGAAATCACTTCGCCTTTGTCGATTTCTACATTCACCTCTTTGAGAACAACCAGCCTGCCGAAGGTTTTGGACAAATGTCTGACGCTGATCATGCGCGCGCACCGCCTTTCACCGTCCTTTTGCGGCGCTTCGGATCGACCCGTATCTCCACCAGGGAAAGAAGGCCGGCCATCAGATAGGCCAGGACAAAATAGATCAGAGCCGTGGCGATGAGCGGAAAGAAGGCCTCATACGTGCGGCTGCGGATAATATCGCTCATCTTGGTCAGATCCTGAATGGCGATGTAACCCACCACCGACGTCATCTTCAGCATGGAGATAAACTCGCCCTTGAACACCGGCAGGACATGGCGCGCCGCCTGCGGAAAGGTGATTTTCTGAAACACCTGCACCCGGTTGAATCCGAGGGCATAGGCGGCCTCATGCTGCCCCCTGTCCACCGCGTCCATGCCGGTGCGCATCATTTCCGAAACATAGGCGGCAAAATTAATCGAAAATCCGATCACCGCCACGATCATCGCGTCGAGATTCGTGCTGCCGAAAACGATGTAGTATAAAATCATCAGCAGCACGATAATGGGCGTGCCCTGAACCGCGCGGATAAAAAACCTGGCCGGAAGGTTCGCCCACCGCGTCTGAGCCCGCCTCATCATGCAGATTCCAAAGCCCAGGATCGTGCCGAAAACCGCGGACAGAAGCGTAATGATGAGGGTCACTCGAAGCCCCTGCAAAACCATTTCGTAACGTTTTTCGACGAGAAAAGTCCTCTGGAAACTTTCGACAAGCCGGGCCCCCGGGCCGTCCTTCGCCGCGCTTTTGGAAGACTTCCCCTGTGCCTTGACCATGACGGCAATGCCGCCTTTGTAATTGGGGTCGCTGAAAAGAACCGACCTGGACCGTTCTTCGGTAATCGTGATGCCGCACGCGGCCATATCGCTTTTTCCGGAGATCAGGGATGGAATAATGGCGGCGACTTCCATGTCGGCAATCTCGACGGTCCATCCGAATTTCCGGGCGATGGTCATCACGATTTCCATGTCATAGCCCACCATCCGCCCGTCCCTGCGATACGCAAAAGGCGGCAGGCCGCTGTTGGTGGCCAGGCGGATCACGCCGTTTGAGCCGCCGGTTTCAAACTCCGGAAGCACCTTGGCCGCCTCGTTTTTGCCGAACCATTTGGCGTCGATTTTTTGAAGCGCGCCTGCGGCCCGCATCTCTTCGAGCGCCTCATTGAACTGCCGGCGCAGGTCCGGCCGGCTCCGGGAAAACGCGAAAGCGTATCCGTCCGAGGTCAGCCTGTCCGGCAGGATCATCAGGTCTTCCGTGTGATTCATGATGTCGCGCGCGATGGGTTCATCCACGAGAAAGGCCGCTATCTTTCCGGCCCGGAGCGCTTCGGCCTGGTCCGCGAACGTCTGAAAATATTCCGGAACGGCTCCGGGGTTCGCTTTTTTCAGCACGCCGTCGTAGGTGGAACCGGTGATGATTCCGACTTTGCGTCCGGCCAGTTGCGAAAAATCCGCGGCGGCTTTTTCTTCCGTCTCCGCCGCCGCGGAGGCCACCACAACCACCGTTCCGCCGGTGTAATAGGGAAGACTGAACAGAACCGATTTTGCCCGCTCCGGCGTGACGGCGATAAAATCGCCCGCCATGTCGGTTTTACCGGAAACCAGCGCAGGGATAATCGCCGAAAAATCCATATCCAGAATTTCCAGCTTTTTCCCGAGCTGCCGGGCGATGATCATCGCCACTTCGATGTCATACCCCACCAGCTTTCCGTTTTTGACATAGACAAACGGCGCGCTGTCGCTGTTGGTGGCAAAGCGGATCACGCCGTTTTTGTCTTCGGTCGGAATATCCGGAAGCTCCCGGGCGTCTTCGTTTTCGCCAAACCATTTTTCCGCCAGCCTTTTCAACGTTCCGTCGTTTCGCATCCGCCGGAGCTCGGCATTCACCTGCCGCTGCAGGCGGGATTGATCTTGGGCAAAGGCAAACGCGTACTCGTTGGAAGACAGCCACTCTTTCAGGTACACGATGCCGGAGGTGCGGCGGATCATGCCTTGCGCGACCACTTCATCGGCCAGGAAGCCGGAAATCTTCCCCGATTTGACCGCCTCGATCTGGTCCGTAAACGTTGTGAAATACGCGGGCCGGGCGTCGGGAACGGCGCGCTTCAGCACCTGCTCATACGTAGTTCCCGTCTGAACCCCCACCTTTTTTCCGGCCAGTTGCGAAAACCGCGTGATACCCGCCGCCTGGGAAGGAAGCCGGTCCCTGCGCACCAGCAAGGAAATTTCCGAATCGATGTAGGGATCGGAAAAAAGCATCATTCGGCGCCGTTCCGGCGTTGCGTTGAGGCTGGAAATCAACAGATCGATTTTCCCCGTGGCGGCGGCGGTGACCACCGCCGGAAATTCAATGGTGTGATAGACCAGTTTTGCGTTCAGAAACAGCGCGAGCCTTTCGGCGAACTCGATATCGAATCCCGTCAGGCGGCCGTTTTCGTAGAAATTCATCGGTTCATTGCGGCCGTCCGTTCCGATAACCAGCGTCATGGCCGGATGCCCGGGTTTTGGAAGATCCGGCATTTTCGGATTCCGCCCCATAATCCACCGGCGGTACATCTCCGCGTAGGTGCCGTCGGTTCTGTATTGCCGGATGAAATCGTTGACCCTGCCGATCAACGCTTCCCTTCCGTGCGCGGCGCCGACCACAATGAGCTCGTCGCCGATTTTTTCGTCCAGCAGCGCCAGGCCGGGTTGATGGGCGGCAACGTATTGAAGCGAGTGCCGGTCAAAGGCAAAGGCGTCGATTCTCCCGTACTGAACGGCCAGATACCCGTCATGCAGGGACATGTGGTATTCGATGCGGCTCTTGGGGAAACGGGCTTCGACCACCGACATGGCCGACGTGCCCTGCGCCACGCCGATGCGATATTCGGGAGCATTCATTTGGGCGGGAAGAAGCGGCTTTCGCACCTCCGGCTTATCGGAGCATCCGGCCAGCCAACACGCCCCCCAGAAAACGACCAGCGCAAAAAGGGCGCCTCTTTCCCGAAATATTTTTTTACAACGGGACTCCATGCTTCACGGCCTCGTCCGGGATAATTTTCGTTGCGATGCGGGCGACAATATGACAAAATGCCTTCGTCTTTGCAATGGAATAAATGCCGGAAAAGATGCGGGGGAAGGAAAATGCAGGTTTATTTCTGGGGCACAAGAGGATCCCTGCCCGCCTCGATCACCTCGGGGGCGATCGAGACAAAAATTTTCAAGGCCATTCAGTCCTCACGGGCTCATCCGCTGGAGACGGATGACGCGATTAAAACCTTCATTCAGAATGAACTGCCGTTTCCCGTTCGGGGAAGTTACGGCGGCAATACCTCCTGCGTTGAACTGCGGGGCATGGAAGCCTATGTGCTTTGCGATGCGGGAACGGGACTGCGGGATTTCGGCAACGCCTACATGAAAGCCAAAATGTCCGGACAGAAGAATCTGCCCGACACGTTTCATATTTTTATGTCGCATCCCCACTGGGATCACATTCAGGGCTTTCCCTTTTTTACACCCGCCTTTCTGCCGGACCATCACATCCACATTTATGGAGGCCATGCCGATCTCGACCAGATTTTTATCCGGCAGCAGGATGAGCCCTGTTTTCCCGTACCGCTTTCGGTCATGAGGGCGGATATCCGCTTCCACACCCTCGAACCCGGGAGCGAATACGACATTGCGGGAATGAAGGTCGCCTGCATTCGGCAGAACCATCCGGGAGACTCCTACG
>JAQVQT010000094.1 GCA_028701435.1 Smithellaceae bacterium
AGACGAAAGCCCCTTCTTCGATGAAGGCATCAGGGCTTATACCCGCGGGGCCGTGATCGACGGGATAAAAGACCGTGAGCAGCTTGCCGAACGCCGCGTAGGGATCGGCTACGGCAATCAGGTTTTTGTCCGGCGCGACGGTTCCCGGAGGGACGAGGATCGCCCCCGCGAGCGTGGTTTTGAGCCATTTAAAATACTTCGGATTGGAGACAAACGAAAGATCGTCCGCGCCCGCCTCCTCGATCGGCCGAATGTCGCTGATCCACTTTTGATCATCGCCCGTGACCGTGCCGCCCACCAGGGCGGCTATTTCCGCAATGCTTTTTTTCATGTTTGTAAGCGATGCTTATTTTCTGGCGACCGGCGCTCTGTTGAAATCATCAATGACCTTTTTGCTGATGTCATTGTTTTTGTCAAAGTAGGGCAGCGGCATGGTGCTGATATCCAGGATCAGGGTGTATTTTTCCTTTTCGGCAATGGCCCGGACCACTTTCAGGATTTCGGGGATCAGTTGCTGCGAATATTCCTGGTCGCGCTTCTGAAGCTCCTTGTTGGTGTCGTCGACCAGGATCTGGTAGTCGCGCATTTTCCGCTGATAGGCGGCTTCCTTGTCGCCGCGCGCGCTGGCCGTCATCACGGCGCCCTGTTTGTCCAGTTCGTCCTTGAGTTTTTTCACCTCGTTTTCCATGGCCTTGATGCTTTCCTGTTTCCGCGCAAAAAGCTTTTTAAAATCTTCGGCCGCCTTCTTGCCGGCATTGGAATTTTGAATGATCGTCTGCATATTGATGAAGCCGATTTTGTCGGCGGCAAGTGATGTGCCCGTCCAGGCAAAAAGAAGCAGTGTCAGTCCCGCGATCCAAAGCATATTTTTTTTCATGGTACAATCTCCTCTCCGTTTACTGGTTTATGGTTGAATCACGACGTTAGACGTCAGGATTCCGGTTTACATGAACATGCCGATGGTGAATTCCCAGCGGCCCTTGCTGTCGTCGTTCAGGCCCGTGTTGTCGAGCACGTAGCCGTATTCCAGGCGAAGCGGGCCGATGGGCGAATACCAGCGGATGCCCGCGCCGCACGTGCTTCTCAGGTCGTTGAGATGATAGCCTCCGTTCCAGGTGTTGCCCGTGTCGTAAAACACGACGCCCTTCATGCCCGCGTCTTTGATGAGCGGGAAAACCACTTCCGCGGTCGCGGTGAGCATGGTGGTGCCGCCGATCACGTCGCTCGTTCCCGGGTTGGTCGGCCCCACATAGCGCAGACCGCGCAGGGAATTGATGCCGCCCAGCACGTACCGTTCGTAGATCGGAAGCTTGTCGTCGCTGTCGTCGTTGTTCTGCAGATACCCGATCTGGCCTTTGAGCGAGAAGACCATGTCCCAGAAGAGGGGAACAAAGCCGACCGCGCTGGTGGCGTATTTGGTGAATTTGGTGTTTCCGCCGAGCGGCATGCCGGCATGCTGCACGGACGCGCTGGCCCGGACGCCTTTGCTGGGGAACATGGCGTCGTTGGTGGTGTCTAAGGACATCGTGAAGGAGATCGCGCTCGTCGTCCGCTCGCCCGCCTGCGCCTTGATGTAGGTGGACGCGGTGGTGTAGTTGATGTCCTGAATGTTGTCGATGCTGAACTTGTAGCCGACATAGCCGATGATTCTCCAAAACAGCGGGTGGCCGAAAGTCGCCCCCACGCCTTTCGTATCCAGCGTGTAGGAATCATATTCCTTTTTGTATTTCCAGACGTCGGCCTTGAACCACAGCGGCAGATCAAACAGGAAGGGCTCGGTAAAGGACAATTCGTAATTGTTGGTTTTGGAGCCGAGCGAGGCCTTGAGGCTCATGGTCTGCCCGTAGCCCAGAAAGTTCTGCTGAACGATCTGCGCCATGATCACCGCCTGGTCCACGGCGCTGTACCCCGCGCCGATCATGAACATGCCGGTGTTTTTTTCCTTGACCCGAATGTTGATGTCCATTCGGTTGTCCGGCGCCTTTTCCGTCTGGATGTCCACTTCTTCGAAATAGCGAAGCTGGTTTAAGTTCTCGTAGCTTTTTTTCAGTTTGGTGGAGGAATACAAATCCCCTTCCACGATGAACAGCGAACGGCGGATCACTTTGTCGCGGGTGGTGGTGTTGCCGGAAATGCCGATGCGGGCGATGTGGATGAGTTCGCCTTTTTTCAGGAAGAAGTTCAAATCCACACTCTGCTCTTTTTCATGAGTGGCGACCTGGGGATTGACGTCGGCGTTGGCGTACCCTTCGTCATTGGCCGTCGTCGTGATCATCTCCATGTCCTTCATGATCGCTTCCCGGCTGTAGTGGCTGCCGGTTTTGGTTTTTAAAGAAGCGTACAGGTCAGCCCGGGTTTTCTCCAGATAATCCCCCGAGATTTCCACTTTGCCGATCTTGAAGCGCTTGCCTTCGCGGATGGCAATCTTGATGTAAATGCCCTTGTCGTCATGCGTGATGACCGGTTCGCCGATCTGGGCGTTCACGAAGCCGTTGTTGAAATAAAAAGCGGTCAGCCGCTGGACGTCCTGTTTGAGCTGCTGCGTTTGCAGAATGCCCGTATCCGTGATGAAGCCCAGCAGGGTGCGCTCGTTTGTGGCCATCATGCCGACCAGTTCTTTGGTGGTAAAGGTTTCATTTCCCTCAAACGTGATGGAGCGGATATACACCCGGTCGTTTTCCTTGATGTCCAGTATCAGGACGAAATCCTTCTCACCGTCTTTTTCCAGACGGTCGGTAATTTCGGCGTTGTAGTAGCCCTTGGTGTCGTAAAGCGCCTTGATTTTTTGCAGGTCCTGCTTGATGGCTTCAGGATTGACGCTTTGCCGCACCTTGACGCCCATGGCTTCCAGAATATCGTCCTTGTCCACCTTCTTGTTGCCGACCAGGCGGATTTCCGAGAGGAGGCCTTTTTCGACCACATGGAAAGTCAGCACCTTGCCTGCGGTCTCCGTCGCGACGTCGGCGCTGACGTCCAGAAAATACCCCATTTTGAAGATGGTTTTGATGTCGTTGCTGATGTCTTCTTCATCCAGCGGATTTCCGGGTTTGCTTTTGAGCTTCTGCCGCACGGCGTCTGCGCCGATCTTGCGGTTGCCCGCGATCTCCACGCGCGCGATTTTATCCAGAAGGCCCGCCCGGTCCAGAATTTCCCGCTTCAGCGCCGCCGCCACCGCCCCGGCGCCGGCCGATTCCTTTCCCTGAACCGAAACGGCGGGCAGGATTTTCTCTCCGGCGACATCGATGATTTGCGCGTCGATGTTCAGGGTTTCACCGAACCGCATCACGCTGCCGAAAACGACGTAATCGGCGCCCAGCGCTTTTCCCGTCGCCTCCGCTTCCTGTCTGTTGGGCACGGGGCCGCCCGGTTCAAAATCCGCCGAGGTTTTCACTTCCACTTTCTTTTCCCGGCGGAATTCCGCAAGCAGGTTGTTGTAAACCGACGCCTGCAGTTCGGCGCTCCCGGTGAGCGCGTGAACTTCAAAGGGCAGAACGCATATTTTCTTCGGGGCGTCCGCCCGCGCCTCCGCCGTCAGCAAGAGAAGAAGAACCACGAAGAAGAGCCGGACCGTTTTGAAGTTAAAAATCATAAATCTTCCCGTCGCGCAGACCGATTCTGCCGGACATCCTTTCCGCCAGCAGTCTGTTGTGCGTGACGACAACCAGCGTTATTTTTTTTTCGGCGTTCAAAGCAATCAGAAGGTCTTCTATCTTTTTTCCTGTTTCCGTGTCAAGGTTTCCCGTCGGTTCATCCGCCAGCAGAATTTCCGGCTCCATCGCCAGGGCGCGGGCGATGGCCACGCGCTGCTGTTCTCCGCCGGAGAGCTCCCCCGGTTTGTGTTTCAGGCGGTGTTCCAGCCCGACGTCCGTCAAAAGTCGCATGGCCCGGTCCAGGGCCTCTTTTGGGTGGCGTCCCCCGATGAACGCCGGCATCATGGCGTTTTCCAGCGCCGTGAACTCCGGCAGAAGGTTGTTGAACTGAAACACAAAGCCGATGGTTCGGTTGCGGAACGCCGCGATTTTCTTTTCGTTCCAGTTGAAAACCGCCTGGCCGGCAATGGAAAGCGAACCTCCGGTCGGATGATCCAGCGTGCCGAGAATATGAATCAGCGTGCTTTTTCCCGCGCCGGACACGCCGACGACGGCCAGGGAGTCGCCTCTGGCGATTTCCAGGTTCAGCCCCTTCAGGACTTCAATTTTGTTGCCGTCCTTGACGAAGGTTTTGGATAAATTTTCCAGTTTAATCATATGCGCCGCAAGACCCTGCCGTTATTCATATCTCAGAGCTTCCGCCGGGTCCAGCCGGGAAGCCCTCCAGGATGGATAGATCGTGGACAGAAAACAGATCACGAGCGTGCCGGCGACAATCACGGCCACGTCGCCGTAATTCACTTTTGAAGGAAGCTCGCTTAGATAATAAACGTCGCCCGGCAGAATTTTAAAATTGAAAACTCTTTCCACAAACAGGGAAATTTTCTGAAGGTTGAGCGCGACCGCCAGCCCCGCAAGAGAGCCGAAAAAGGTCCCCACCACCCCGACGATCAGCCCCTGGTAGATGAAGATTTTCATGATGTTGGAAGAGGTGGCCCCCATGGATTTTAAAATGGCGATGTCCTTGTTTTTTTCCATGACGATCATGATGAGCGCGCTGATAATGTTGAAGGCGGCGACCAGCACAATCAGGCTCAGAATGATGAACATGACGCGCTTCTCCAGCTTGAGCGCTGAAAACAGGTTTTTGTTCATCTGCATCCAGTTCTGGGCGTAAAAAGGAAAGCCCAGCCGGTTCTGAATCTGGCGGGAAATGACGTCCGCCTTGTAGATGTCCCGCACGACAATGTCGATGCCCGAAACGGCGTCGCCCATTTCCAAAAAATCCTGGCAGCTCGCCAGAGAAAGGAATGCCAGCTTGGAATCGTATTCGTAAAATCCCGATTCGTAAATTCCGGCCACGACAAATTTTTTCATGCGGGGGACCATGCCCATCGGTGTGGCGATTCCGCCAGCCGGAGAGATGATGGTGATCGGGTCGTGCAGAAAAATCCCGAGGTTTCTGGCCATTTCCCTGCCGATCAGAATGCCGGCCAGCTCCCGGTCGGCCGCGGGCAGCTTCTGCCGAATGGCTTCGGGAATCCGGTCGAGATGCTCGACGCTGCCCTGGCGGATTTTGCCCAGGTTGATGACGCGGGGCGCGCTCTCGGTGTCCATGCCGCGGATGATCACGCCGGTGACGCCGTTCCGGCTTCGGATCATGGCTTCCGTGTAAATGAACGGCGTGGAAGCGACAACGCCCGGGATTCCGTCGATTTCCCGTCGAATGTCCGGGTAATTTTTCATCGGGCCGGTCATATCCGCCGTTACTTCAATATGAGAGCGGATGCCCAGAATTTTGCTGCGCAAATCCTCTTCAAAGCCGTTCATCACGGCCAGGACAATGATGAGCGCGGCCACGCCCAGAAAGATGCCGAAAATCGATATGAAGGTAATGATCGAAACGAAAATCTGCTTGCGTTTCGCTCTCATGTACCGTCTGCTGATAAAAAATTCGTAAGGCATCAAAGAATATCCCGTCGGGAAACAGTTGATTTTACAGCTTCAAAAACTTTGGCGCGACTCTCATTCCTGTTTGTTTCTCAAAAGCGGGAACAGGATCACGTCCCGAATGGACGCGGAATCGGTGAGAAGCATGATCAGTCGGTCGATGCCGATTCCTTCTCCGGCTGTCGGCGGCATGCCGTATTCCAGGGCTCGAATGTAGTCTTCATCCATTTCGTGGGCTTCGTCGTCGCCCGCTTCCCGCTCCTTGAGCTGCGCCAGGAAACGTTCGCGCTGATCGGCCGGATCGTTCAGCTCGGAAAAGGCGTTGGCGATTTCCCGTCCGGAAATATAAAGCTCAAAACGATCGACAAGGTCCGGATCGGCGCCGGAGCGGCGCGACAGGGGGGACACCGCGACCGGGTAATGCGTGACGAAGGTCGGCTGGACCAGCTTTTTTTCGACCCGTTCGTCGAAAACGGCCATGAGAATTTTTCCCAACGGGTCCGTTTCCTTGACGTCACAGCCGGTTTTACGGGCAAAGGCAATGGCTTTGCCCGGGTCGGTCAGATCGTCAGGATCCATTTGGGCGATTTGTATCAGGGCGTCCCGGACGGAGAGACGGCGCCAGGGCGGCGTCAGATCGATTTGTGTTCCCTGATAGGTGAATGTAAACCCGCCGAAAACATTTTCGGCAATAAAGCAGAACAATTCTTCCGTAAAAGACATCAAATCTTCATACGTTGCGTAGCTCTGATAAAACTCCATCATCGTGAATTCCGGGTTGTGAAACGTGGAGATGCCTTCGTTGCGGAAGTTGCGGTTGATTTCATAGACTCTTTCCAGACCGCCGGTAACCAGGCGCTTCAGATAGAGTTCGGGGGCGATCCGCAGATAAAAGTCCTGGTCCAGGGCGTTGTGATGCGTTTTAAACGGCCGGGCGACGGCGCCGCCGGCTTTCGGCTGCATCATCGGGGTTTCCACTTCCAGAAAATCATGCCGGTCCATGAATTGCCGCATCAGCTTGATGATCAGACTGCGCCGAATGAAGATTTCCCTGACGGCCGGATTGGCGATCAGGTCCAGGTGCCTCTGGCGGTAGCGGGTTTCGATATCCGTCAGGCCGTGCCATTTTTCCGGCAGGGGATGGATCGATTTGGCCATCAGGCGCAGAGACTGGGCCTCCAGCGTCAGTTCGTTGGTTTTGGTTCGGAAAAGCTTTCCGGAAACATAAACAATATCGCCAACATCCAGTTTCTTACAGAGAGAGAAGTCCTGCTCGCTTAAAACGTTTTTGGCCAGATAGCACTGCATTTGGCCTTTGCGGTCCTGGATTTTGACAAACGCGGCTTTGCCGAAACTGCGGACGGCCATCAGGCGTCCGGCCAGCGAGAATTTCTGCGAAAGCTCTGCAAGATTTTCGCTTTCCATGTGGCCGAATTCGTCGAGAATCTGGGCGGTTGTGTTTTGGGGCTTTGCGTCATTGGGATATAAGTCGATCCCGGCTGCTTTCAAGGCCGCAATTTTTTCCCGGCGGACCTTTAAAAGATCATTGTCTTCCATAATTTCTCCGCTTTTAAAAAGTCTGTTTGACTATATTTTTTTTGGGGATTAGTCAAGC
>JAQVQT010000095.1 GCA_028701435.1 Smithellaceae bacterium
CGTGCGCGTGGTAGGAGCGGTACACCCAGGGGACGGTTTTGACCAGCAGCTCAAAGCTGTTGAATTCAAAGACGGTGGACATGAAATCGAGGTGATTGCTGTGATTGTCCCGCATCATGCTCATGGGGTTGCCGCCGATCAGGTCGGCGATGCGGGGGTGCTCGGTCATGGAAGCATTGACGTGATCGAGCAGAGAATCCTTCATGCTTCTGTAGAGAGCGGCCGCTTCCGGGCTGATTTGCAAAGATTTCCGCGCATCCTGAATGAGAAGATTTTCTGTCATGAGGCCTCCCGTTTTTTTTGATGTTTTCCGGCGTTTTTCACGCTTTGATGATGTCAGCGAGCTTTTCGGCTGAAGCGCCGAAGTAAACCTTCCCGCCGATTTTCACAACCGGGCGGCGAATGAGCCGCGGCTCCTGCAGCATCCGTTCGATCAAATCCTTGTCCTGAAGGCTTCCCGGGTCCAGAGACAACTTTTTGAAACTGGGGCTTCGGAAGTTAAACATTTCCGATGGCCGGCTTCCCCGAAGCAGCGCCTTGATCTCGCCGGCGGTAAAAGGGTTTTTGAAAAAGTCACGTTCGCTCAGCTCCGCTTTCTTCTGCAAGAGAAACTCCCTTGCTTTCCGGCAGGTCGTTCACTGGTTCCAGCAATAAAAATCGACTTTCATGCGCCGTCTCCTTTGAATCAACCGCCTCGCAGCAAACTGTCGAGGCATGAAATGAACATTGTTATATCGCAGCAAGTTACGGAGAATTAAATCTCGTCCCGCGTGAGCGGGATTAAATTTTAAACTCGCCTCCTTCATAGATCACGGTTTTTCTGCCGTTTGTCAGATGCGCCGTAACGGTTTTGGGCTCCGTGTTGACCAGATCCCAGTGCAGGGCGGAGTCGTTGAAGCCCAGATTTTTCTTGAGCGCCGGGGTCAGACGCGCGGGATCGCCGCTGAACGTGTCGCTGTAGGAGGAGCCCAGCGCGATATGGCAGTTGCCTTCTTTCCCGCCGAAGTTTTCATCATAAAGCGTTTCCGCCATGAAGCGGTCGATTCGGGAAAAGCGCCGGTCCGTAAGGGAGAACTCTCCCAGCCGGCAGGCTCCGGGATCCATGGCGAGCTGTTTTTTTACAAAGGCCTCGCCCTGCGCGGCTTCGACGACGACGGTCTTTCCTTTGACAAACGAAATGCGGACATCCTTTACATAGTTTCCGCTGCGGAAGGAGGGAAGGTTGGCATAGTACACGCCCTCGGTTCCCCGCCAGTCCGGGGAAACAAACACTTCAAAGCTGGGCACGTTATGGCCGGAAACCCCCGCCCATTTGCGTTTTTCACCCGGCGTGATCCGCAGATCCATGTGGTCGGATTCCAGGTGAAAGGATTGGACCGCAAGCGAGCTTAGCGCTTTCTTGATGTGGCCGACTTCCCGGTGGATGGCTTTCCATTCGGAAACAGAATCTTTTTTGTCGAGGTAGCAGGCCCGGATCACCTGACGGGTATACTGCGCAAGCGGCATTTTGGCCTGGCGCGCCAATTCCTCCGTTGGCAGCAGGCACAGCGTCCAGCTATACTTGCGCAGATCTTCTCTCTGATCGAGAATGACCTTCAGTGGTTTTCGAGCGACCATCGCTTTTCCGATTCTGGCAGGATCGACGTCCCGAAGGTGCGTCAGCGATTCAGGCGCATGGAGAAAGATTCGGCCGTGGATGTGACGGTAAAGCTCTTTGTCGCCGGGAGCTAGAAAAGCCAGTTGTTTCGTGTCGGCTTTTTGGTAAAAGCTCTTTTCCATGCGAAAGGTGGCCGCCATTCGCTGGACGGGATGAACTCCCCTGTCCATCAGTCTGTCGTAGAGAATTTCGGCAAGCGCAAGCGCCGGCCGATCGTACTGAATCAAAACAATGTCATTTTTCTTCAGGGCGGATTTTTTTGCCGTGGCAAGGGCCCAGAGGAGGACATCGGCGTAATGTTCCAGGTTTTTTTCAGACAGCATGTTTACGTTTTCCTTTGTAATCGTTTCGCCGTCTTGGCGGAATTAGTTAAAAAACCATAAGCGAAAACCGGCGGCAGTGTCAATAATTAACTGATTCCGGATAGATAAAAAATCCGCCCGGTCAAACCCCCGCTTGAATTTTGCCCCCCTTCATGGTAGCTTGACCGCCAATGGCACAAAGCCGCTCCTGTTCGGGTCTGAAAGGAAAAATTTGAAATATTATCCGGTGTTTTGGGACATCACAGGGAAGAAATGCGTCGTGATCGGCGGAGGAGAGGTTGCGGCCAGAAAAGTTGAGCGTCTTTTGGATTGCGGGGCGAAAGTGCATGTGGTGAGCCCCCTCCTTGTCCCCGAATTGGCGGATTTAAAAGAACGGGGCCGGATCGGGCACATCGCCGGTGAATATGCGGACGAGTATCTGTCCGGAGCCGCTCTGGTGATCGGGGCGACGGATGACGAAGAAATCAACGCCTCCATATCCCGGGACGCAAAGGCCAGAGGCATTCCCGTCAATATCGTGGATGATCCGCAAAAATGCGATTTTATTTTGCCTTCTTTAGTGGAGAGGGGCGATTTGACCATTGCCTGCGGCACGGGTGGAAATTCCCCGGCCCTGGCGCGGCGTTTGCGGGAGGAGCTGGAAGCCGCCTACGGCGAAGAATACGCGGCGCTGCTGGATATTCTGGGACAGCTGCGGAGCAGGATGGAAAAGAACACCGGGAGGGGCCGGGCCTGGTTCGATCAGTTGATGGCCGCCGGCCTGCTCACCAGCCTTCGGCGGAAAGACACAAAGACGGCAAAAAAAATCGTCCGCGACATTACGGGCGAGGAGGTAAACATTGATTAGCGTGGAAGGGATTCTCTTCGCTGCAGCTCTGTTTTGCTGCGCGCTGGCCACGGCGGGCTACCTGATTTCCCTCTTGGTCCGAAGAGTGGCGCTTGCCAAAATATCCACGTGGATTCTGGCGGCCGGTTTTATGCTCCTGACCCTGAATCTTCTTGTTGCGGCGGTTCACTGGACCGGCTGGAGCAGTTTCGGCTCGCGTCATTTTCTGTCGATTTACGCCTGGGTGATTGCCGGCATCTATCTGGGCCTGCAGTTGAAAACGAAAACCCGCCTGCTGGGCGCTTTTATTGCCCCGTTTATTCTGCTGTTTTTAATTGCCGCCGCCGGCCAGGGAGCCGACAGGAATCTCGTGCCGTCCCAGTGGCAGGGCGGGCTCACGACGCTGCATCTGGTGCTGGCGATTGCCGGCGAAGCGCTGTTTGTTCTGGCTTCCGCGGCCGGGGCGATGTTGCTGATTCAGAATAATCTTCTGAAAAACAAAAAGCCGGGTCCGCTGGGCCGCCTGCTGCCGTCGCTCGGCGATCTCGACCAAATCAATCACTTTGGATTGCTGTGGGGGTTTCCTCTGCTGACGCTTGGCATGATCGGGGGAGCGGTTTATGCCGCTTTTGTCTGGGGCGGCTCCTGGCCCGCCGATCCCAAGGTGGTCTGGTCCTTTGCCGTCTGGGTGTTTTACGGTTTTCTGCTGCATCAGCGGCTGGCGATCGGGTGGAAGGGCTCCCGGATGGCGGTGCTGTCCTGTCTGGGACTGATCGTTTTTTTGTTGTCGGCCTTAGGGATACGGTTTTGCCTGGCAACCGTTCATAATTTTATTTGAAAGTAGCCATGATCGGACTGGTCGGATTAAATCATAAAACGTCGCCGCTGGCCGTGCGCGAGAGGCTTTTTGCCGGATGCCAGGAGCAGATGAATCTGCTGGGCGAGCTCAAGGCGATCGACGGCGTGATGGAGATTCTTCATCTTTCCACCTGCAACCGCGTGGAACTGGTGGCTTCCCTGGAGGACGCGCCGCAAGCGCTGATCGCGCTCGAATCGTTTCTGGCGCGCTACGGCGGGCTCACGGACGAAGAAGCCAAAGCCTGTCTGTATTTCTATCGCGACCGGGAAGCGATCCGGCATTTGTTTCGCGTGACATCCAGCCTGGATTCGCTGGTGATGGGCGAGGCGCAGATTCTGGGGCAGGTGAAGGACGCCTACCGGCAGGCGCTTGCGCAAAACGCCACCGGTGTCGTGCTCAACCGCCTGATGCACCGAGCGTTTCGGGCGGCCAAACGCGTCCGGACGGAAACTGGCATTGCCGCCAACCCCGTGTCGGTGAGCTTTGCCGCCGTGGAACTGGCCAAGAAAATTTTTGGAACGCTCGCCGGCAGGAAGATTCTGATCATCGGCGCCGGCGAAATGGCGGAGTTAACCTGCACGCACCTGGTGGGAAACGGCGCGGAGGACATTACCGTTGTCAACCGGTCGCCTGCGCAGGCGAGGCTGCTTGCCGAAAAATTTCACGGCGCGGCCAGGGGACTGGATGAGCTTGACGAAGTGCTGTGCGATGTGGATATTGTCATCAGCTCCACCGGCGCTCCGACGTATGTCGTGACCGGGGAGATGGTCCGCCGCTGTCTGCGCAAGCGAAAGAACCGCCTGCTGTTTCTGGTGGACATTGCCGTGCCGCGGGACATTGATCCGGCGGCGGACGACTTGGAAAACGTCTATCTGTACAACATCGACCACCTGCAGGACATTGTCGATGAAAATATCAAAAACCGCCGCCGCGAGGCGATGAAGGCCGAAGCGATCATCGAGGAGGAAGTGGCCAATTACATAAACTGGCTCAAGGAGTTGGAGGCTGTGCCCACCATCGTGTCGCTTCGGAGCAAGGCCGAGAGCATCGTGCGGGCGGAAATGGAAAAAGCCTCCAGCTGGATGCAAAGCCTGGAAAACGCAGACCGGGAAAAAGTTGAAGCCCTGGTGCACAGTATCGTCAACAAGGTGCTGCACGCGCCGGTCGCGGTCATGAAGGAGGAAAGCGCCGAATTCGCCTCCCAGGATATCGTGGCGGCGGCCAGGCAACTCTTTAGATTGGATGATTAATGCAGGGAACGGTTTGAAACTTTTCCCTGCGACTTCCCTCCCTCGAGGGGAGGGATTGAGGGAGGGTGAATTTGGCCGGAGAAATTGCCAACAGCCGTCCCTTAATCCCCTCCCGCAAGGGGCGGGGAGAAAAAATGAATCGGGAGTTTTATGAATATTAAAATCGGTACGAGAGGAAGCAAACTGGCGCTGGCGCAGACGAATTCCGCGGCGGCCGCCCTGAAGAAAGCGGCGCCGGAGATAGAGGCTGAAATCTGCGTCATCAGGACCAGCGGCGATATTATGCAGGACGTCTCTCTGACGCAGATCGGCGGGCAGGGGGTTTTTGTCAAAGAAATTGAAGAGGCGCTTCTTGCCGGTCGGATTGACCTGGCCGTTCATTCCATGAAAGATGTTCCCGGAGAGACTCCGGAAGGGCTCGTCTTTGCGGCGATTCTGCAGCGTGAAGACGTCCGCGATGTGCTGGTGACCCGCGGCAGGATCAAATTTGAATTTTTGCCCAAAAGAGCCAAAATCGGGACCGGTTCACAGCGGCGCGGCGCGCAGTTAAAATCGTTTATGCCGGATCTGGAAATTGTTCCGCTGCGGGGCAACATCGACACGCGCCTGAAAAAGATCGAAACGGAAAATCTCACCGGCATTGTTCTTGCCGCGGCGGGCGTCAAGCGTCTGGGCTATTCAGAAGTGGTGACGCAGTTTCTGCCGACGGAAATCATGCTGCCGGCCGTGGGACAGGGCGCTCTGGGGCTCCAGGTGAGAAAAAGTGATGCGGAGCTGGCGGGGCTTTGCGCGAGGCTCAACCATGCCGTGACCGAGGCGGAAGTGACGGCGGAGCGCGCCTATCTGCGGGCGCTGGGCGGCGGCTGCCGCCTGCCGATTGCCGCCTACGGCCTTATGGAAGGCAAACGCCTGACGCTGGAAGGCCTGCTGGCCGCGCCCAACGGCGGGGAAGTGCTGCGCGACAAGGTCTGGGGCGAGCCGGGCGATGCCGAAGCGATGGGACGAAAGCTGGCGGAGATGATTCTGGAAAAAGGCGGCCGCCGCCTGCTGGAGTTGATGGGGTAAAATGAAAAAGGGTAAAGTTTATATCATCGGTGCAGGGCCGGGGGACCCGGGCCTCATCACGCTCAAGGCGGTGGAGGCCCTGAAGCTTGCCGATGTGGTGGTTTACGATAATCTGGTCAATGAAGAGCTTCTGGCCTACGCGCCGGTCGGAGCGCGCAGAATCTACGCGGGCAAGCAGGGCGGGGACCACACACTGACGCAGGACAAAATCAACGACCTTCTGGTCCGGGAAGCCCTGGACGGCAGCATGGTGGCGCGCCTCAAGGGCGGTGATCCTTTTATTTTTGGGCGCGGCGGCGAGGAAGCGGAAGAACTGGCAGCCCGCGGCATTCCCTTTGAAGTGATTCCCGGCGTGACCTCCGCCATCGCGGTGCCGGCCTATGCGGGCATTCCGCTCACACACCGGGGGGTCACCTCTACGGTGGCGTTTGTCACCGGCCATGAAGATCCGACCAAGGAAAAAAGCGACATCGACTGGCAGGCGCTTGCGGGCATCGGGACGCTGGTGTTTCTGATGGGCGTGAAGAATCTTGGTCAAATCACCAACGCATTGATCTCGCGCGGAAAGCCTTCGGAGACTCCCGCGGCTTTGATTCGCCGGGGCACGCTGCCCGAACAGCAAACCCTTACGGGCACGCTGGCGAACATTGAGGAACTGGCCCGCGCCAACAGATTCAAGCCGCCCGCCATTCTGGTGGTGGGGAAGGTGGTCGAATTGCGCGACACACTTAGCTGGTTTGACACCAGGCCTTTGTTTGGCCTGGGTGTGGTCATCACGCGGCCCGAACGGCAGGCCGACGATCTGGCAAAGCTTTTGGCGGTTGAAGGCGCACGGCCGATCGCGTTTCCAACCATCGCCATCGAGCCGCCTTCCGACTGGAGTGAACTCGACGCGGCCCTGAATGAACTGGAGTCGTACCAGTGGATCATTTTCACCAGCGCCAACGGCGTGCATTTCTTTTTCGAGCGCCTGCGGCAAACGGGCGGGGACGTTCGAAGTCT
>JAQVQT010000096.1 GCA_028701435.1 Smithellaceae bacterium
CGCCCAGCGTTTTATACAGCGCCACAAGATTGTTGACGGAGGCCAACCGCAGCAGGATCAGGCCCTGTTGGGCTCCGTACAATGATCGCTGCGCGTCCAGCACGGAGAGGTAGCTGTCGATTCCTTTTTCGTAGCGCATTTCGGAGAGGCGGTAAACGACGCTCATCGCGTCCACCAGAGACTGCTGCGCTTCCACGCGCCGGCTGACCATTCCTTTTTCGGCCAGCGCGTCCGCCACTTCACGAAAGGCCGTCTGAACGGACTTTTCATACTGGGCGATGGAAATTTCCTTTTCGAGTTTGGTGACGTCGTATGCGTACCACAGGCGGGGGTCAAAAATCGGCATCACGATCTGCGGCGCGAACATCCATACATCCGAGCCGGCTTTAAAAAGACCCGACAGATCGGCGCTGGCCGTTCCCAGGGAGGTCGAAAGCGAAATTCGGGGGAAGAGGGACGCACGGGCCGCGCCGATGTTGGCGTTGGCCGCTTTGAGGCGGTGTTCCGCCGCCAGAACGTCCGGACGCCCGAGCAGCACTTCGGATGAGAGGCCGGGAGAAATGTCCCGGGGCAGGGCTACGCCGGACAGATCCCGGGGAAGCAGATCCGGCCGAACGGGAGACCCGATGAGAAGATTCAGACCGTTTTCGTCCTGCGCGACAAGCTGGGTGTAGCGGGCGACGTCTCCCCTGGCCGTATCCACCTGGGTTTGCGCCCGGCGCAGATCCAGCTCGGAGGCCAGTCCGACGTCATGGCGTTTCTTGATCATACGGTAGGCCGCTTCCTGCGCGGTCAGTGTCGAGGTAACCAGTTGAAGGGCTTCCCGGTCGGCGGCCAGGGCCAGGTAGGCCTGCGTCACCGTTGCCACCAGCAGAATCCGGGCGCTGCGGCTTGCCTCATCGGTGGCCAGGTATTGTTCCAGCGCGGCGTCTTTCAAGCTGCGGATGCGGCCGAAGAAGTCGATTTCCCAGGCGGCGAGGCCCAGATTGACGCTGTACTGTTCGGCGGTATATGCGCTTCCGGAAGGGGAGAGGTCCGCCGGAACCCGATTCTGAGACCAGCTTCCGGTTGCGTTGACGGTCGGCAAAAGCGTTGCGCGGCTGATGCCGAACATGGCCTTGGCTTTTTCCACGTTCAGGCCCGCCACCCGCAGATCGCGGTTGTTCGCAATCGCGGCCGCGATGACTTCCCGAAGCCGCTCATCCTGGATGAAATCCCGCCATGCCAGCTCGAATGCCTGAGGCGCCGGTTTTTCCTCCTGATAGGCCTGGCCTTTCGGCCACTGTTTCGGCACCGGCGCATCGGGTCGCTCATATTTCGGCGCCATCGTGCAGCCGGCCAGCAGAATCATCAGAATCAAAAGCCATTTCTTATTCATGGGGTTGAACCTCTGGGGCATTCGTCGTGTTCGCGTCGGTCATTTTCTTTTTCCGGCGCCCGGACAAAATGCTTTCCTTTAAGCGGGCAAAAAGCGGAGGGCCGCCGGTTCCGCCCGCGTCCATTTTCAGCTTTTTGCCGAACAAATTTTCAATCAGGACGTAAAACAGCGGTGAAAAGATCACCACCAGAAGGGTTGCCGTGATCATGCCTCCCAGCACGCTGGTGCCGATGGCGTTCTGGGCGCCGGCGCCCGCTCCGGTGGTCATGGCGAGCGGCAGGACGCCGAATCCAAAGGCGAGCGACGTCATCACGATTGGACGGAAGCGCAGCTTTGCCCCCTCCAGGGTCGCTTCCAGAAGCCCCATTCCTTTTTCCAGGCCGCCCTTGGCGAACTGGACGATGAGGATGGCGTTTTTGGTGGTGAGCCCCATCGTCGTCAGGAGTCCGATCTGGAAATACACGTCATTGGCGAGCCCTCGCGTGCTGGACGCGATAATGCCGCCGATGACGCCCAGCGGAAGCACCAGCAGAATCGAAATGGGAATCGTCCAGCTTTCATACAGAGCGGCCAGGCACAGAAAGATCACGAAGATGGAAAAAGCATACAAAAGGGGAGCCTGGGTGCCGGCCATCCGCTCCTGATAGGAAAGGCCGCTCCAGTCGAAGCCGAAGCCGGAAGGAAGTTTTTCCATGGCCTCCTCCATTGCCTGCATGGCTTCGCCCGAACTGCGTCCCGGCGCAGGTTCGCCCCAGATGTTGATGGAAGGAAATCCGTTAAAGCGCGTCAGCCGGGGCGGCCCGGACGTCCAGCGGCCCCTGGCAAAGGATGCAAAAGGCACCATCCGGCCCTGCGTGTTGCGCACATAGAGATTTTCCAGATTCTTGGGCAGCATGCGGTAGGGCGCGTCGGCCTGAATGTACACTCTTTTGATGCGTCCGCCCTGAATGAAGTCGTTGGCGTAGGCGCTGCCGAAGGCGGCGGAAAGCGTTCGGTGGATGGACGAGATGGGGACCCCCAGGGCGCCGGCTCGTTCCCAGTCCACGTCAATCCGGTATTCGGGGACGTCTTCCATGCTGTTGGGCCGGACTTTGCTGACCCGGGGATCCTTCGCCGCGAGGCCGAGGAGCTGGTACTGCGCGTTCATCAGCGCCGAATGCCCCACCCCTCCGCGATCCAGCAGTTGAAAATCGAACCCGATGGCCGTGCCCAGCTCAATGACGGCAGGGGGCTGGAAGGTAAACACCATGGCGTTGCGGATACGGGACAGCGCGCCCATCGCCCGGCCGGCAATCGCCTTTGCTTTCAGATCCGCCCGGTCGCGCAGGTGCCAGTCTTTGAGCCGGATAAACACCATGCCGTTGTTTTGCGAGCGTCCGGAAAATCCGATGCCGGTGATCGTCATGAGCGATTCCACGGCTTCTTTTTCATTTTCCTCAAAGTATTTTTGAATCTGCTGCGTGATCTCTGCGGTTTGTTCCAGCGTGGCGCCGGTGGGCATGATGACCTGTGCGAGCAGGATGCCCTGATCTTCATCCGGCAGGTAGGCCTTGGGCATGCGCAAAAACAAAACGCCCATGACCGCGACGATGACCAGAAAAACCACCAGGTAGCGTTTTTTCCGGGAGAGCGAATGGCTGACCAGTCCGACGTAACGGTCACGCAGCCTGAAGAAAACGCGGTCAAACCACAGGAAAAACGGCCGCGCGAAAGAGGCGGCGTTTTCCGCCGGCTGATGTCCGGCCTGGACGGGCTTGAGGAGCCCGGCGCACAGGACGGGCGTCAGGATCAGGGCGACCGCCACCGAAAGCAGCATGGCCGACATGATCGTGATGGAGAACTGGCGGTAGATGATGCCGGTGGAGCCTGGAAAAAACGCCATCGGACCGAAGACGGCGGAAAGCACCAGGCCGATGCCGACCAGCGCGCTGGTGATTTGATCCATGGATTTGGCCGTGGCTTCTTTGGGGGAAAGCCCTTCCTCCGTCATGATTCGCTCCACGTTTTCGACGACGACAATCGCGTCATCGACCAGCAGTCCGATCGCCAGCACCATGGCGAACATCGTCAGCATGTTGACGGTAAAGCCGAAAAGCGCAAGCACGGCGAAGGTTCCGAGAAGAACCACGGGCACGGCGATGGTGGGGATCAGCGTGGCGCGGATGCTGCCCAGAAAAAGCAGCATGACCAGAAACACCAGCACAATGGCGATCACGAGCGTCTTGATCACTTCATTGATGGACACCTTGATGAAGACCGTGGAGTCGTTCGGATAGACGACTTTCATCCCGGGCGGAAAAAAGCGGCTCATCTCGGCCATTTTCGCCTTGACCGCGTCGGCCGTATCCAGCGCGTTCGCGCCCGGCGACTGGCGGATGGCGATGCCCGCTGAAGGCTTGCCGCTGTAAGAAACCTGAATGTCGTAAATTTCCGTGCCCAGCTCCGTTCGTCCCACGTCGCGGATGCGCACCACGGAGCCGTCGGGATTGGTTCGAATCGGGATGGCGGCAAATTCTTCCGGAGTGGAAAGCATGTTCTGGACGACGATGGAGGCGTTCAAGCGCTGGCCGGGAACCGCGGGCGCGCCGCCGAACTGTCCGGCGGAGACCTCCACATTGTAAGCCTTGAGCGCGGTCAGCACATCGTCAACCGTCAGATGATACTCCGTCATTTCATTAGGATTGAGCCAGACGCGCATGGCATAGCCGCCGCCGAAAACCTCCACCTCACCGACGCCGGGGACGCGGGCCATAATTTTTTCGAGGTTGGACTTGGCGTAATCCCTCAAGTCTGTTCCATCCATCGAACCGTCTTCGGAAATCAGTCCGACGATCATCAGATAGTTCCGGGTGGACTTGCTGACCTGCACGCCCTGATTTTCGACGACGTCGGGAAGGCTGGGCAGAGCGGACTGGACCTTGTTTTGCACTTTAGACCAGGCGATGTCGGGGTCCGTGCCCGGAGCGAAGGTCAGCTCCAGGCGGGAGCCTCCCGCCGAATCGCTGGAGGCGGACATATAGATCAAATTGTCCAGACCGGTCATTTTCTGTTCGATGACCTGGGTCACGCTGTTTTCAACCGTTTCGGACGAGGCTCCGGGATAGGAGGCGGTAATCGCGATGGAGGGCGGCGCCAACTGGGGATACTGGGAGACGGGCAAAATATAAATCGCGATGACGCCCAGCGCCATGATGACGATGGCGATAACCCAGGCGAAAACGGGACGGTCCAGAAAGAATTTGGATAGCATTTAGGCCTCCGTTACCGGGTTTGGACGGACGGGGCCGCCTTTTGGCCTTTCCCGTCTGTTTTTGCGGAATTTTCAAAGGGGACGGTTCTGACGAGTGCGCCGGGCTTCACTTTCAGGATGCCTTCGACAATCACGCGCTCGCCGGATTCCAGGCCGGAAGTCACCAGCCAGGCGTCGCCGATGGTCCGATCCAGCGTGAGCGGCCGCTGCTGAACGGCTCCTTTCGCATCCACGACAAAGGTAAACGGATTCCCCTTGAGATCGCGGGAAACCGCCTGCTGAGGAACGAGGATCGCATTTTTGCGGATTCCCTCCTGAATGACCGTGCGGACGAACATGTTCGGCAGCAGAAGGCCTTTCGGATTGGGAAATACCATGCGCAATATGACCGATCCGGTGGTCGGATCGACGGTGATGTCCTGGAATTGAAGGGTGCCCTTCCAGGGATATTCCGATCCGTCCTCCAGCAGAAGCCTGACGCCTTCGAGGTGTTTCTTGCTGATTTCGATGCGGCCTTCCTGAAGCTGGCGGCGCAGGCGGAGAATTTCCGCCGTGGATTGCGTCACATCAACATACATGGGGTCCAGTTGTTGAATCGTCGCCAGAGGCAGCGGTTGATGCGATGTGACCAGGGCGCCTTCCGTAACGCTGGAGCGGCCGATGCGTCCGGAGATGGGGGCCGTAATGGCGGTGTGCTGCAGATTGATCCGGGCCACTTCCACCGATGCTTTTCCGAACTGAATATCCGCCTGAGTCTGCTTCAGGGCGGCGGTGGCGTCATCATAATCCTGTTGACTTACAGCTTTTTCGGCGATCAGTTCCCGCAGGCGGGCGGCTTTCAACTGGATCGTTGTTAGATGAGCTTCCGAGCGCGCAAGAGAGGCTTTCGCGTTATCGAGCGCCGCCTGATAGAGAGAGGCGTCGATTTGAAAAAGCACCTGTCCGGCCCGAACATTGGCGCCCTCCGTGAAGAGACGCTTCTGGATAATGCCGGCCACCTGGGGGCGAACTTCCGCGACCAGATAAGCCGAAGTTCGTCCCGGCAGTTCCGTTGTGCTGGCAACTTGCCTGGCCTGGATGGTCACCACGGAAACTTCGGGCGGGGGAGGAGGGCCTTTCGGGCCCTTGTCCGAGCAGCCGTTCAGGAGGAATCCCGCGGCGAGAAGACTGATGACGATCATTCGTCCGGCAATGGCGTGGATCTGCATTCGGCACCTCTGCATTTATTTTTTGATGGCATCCCAGCAGGCTTGCGTAACCTGTTCAATGGTTGCTTCATCCAACTGGAGAAAGCCAAGAATATGATCGCGCATCAGCGTTTGCAGCGGGCCGAAAGCCAGGGCAAACAACGCGGACATCGGCAGGTTTTTGAGAATCTGCTGTTCGGCGCCTTGCTCGAAAATGTCGATCATGATTTTGCTTTTGTCCGATTTGCCCAAAAGCCTTTCTTTGCGATGGGATAACCCGTACGGAGAGTTGAAAAACTGCTCCATGAAGCGGAAATGAAAGGGATTCTCCATGAAATATTTCAGGACTTTCCTGTTCATGTAGAGAAATTTTTCCCGAATGGACGCTGCGGCCGGATATCCTTCCTGAATCATTTCAGTGATCCTGACTTCCAGATCACGGTGCAGCGCGAGGATCAGTTCGTCTTTGCTTTCGAAATAAAGGTAAATGGTGCCGGCGGCAACTCCCGCCTGTTTGGCGATCAGCGCCATGGGAGAATCGTGAAAACCCCGCTCGGCAATCAGATTCAGGGCCACGTCCATGATGTCGGCACGCTTGTCGGTTTTATTCATCATTCCGAATCCGTTTTGCTTCATGAATGAACATTCATTCATGGGTTGATTTCTCTACACGGAAGAGGTGGGGTTGTCAAGTTTTTTATGCAGGAATACACATAATTGCATAATTTATTAGACGATTCCCGATTTAAGCAGGTTTGAATCCCGCTCCCGCGGGACGAGAGTTCATTCTCCGTAGCTTGCTGCGATATAACCATGTTCAATTCATACATCGACAGCTTGCTGCGAGGCGGTTGAATGACGTTTAGGAATTTTTTCTTTCCTGAAGCAGCCAGACAGCCAGCGCCGCCAGGAAAACGGCGGCAAGGGCGCTGGGCCACAAGGGGATTTCCTGCCCCGCGGCCGTCACCGGAAGGCCAACGATAAAGCGGATCAACTGGGCGGCCGCCATCAAAAACAGGATGATTGCAATAACCAGAGATGCGGGTCGTTTCATTTTTTGCCTCCTTCATAATGCAAAATGTCGGAAATGATGTTGCAAATCCTTATTCCGGGAAATGGAATCATCCCCGCCCAAAGAGATTTCCGACGCACAAC
>JAQVQT010000097.1 GCA_028701435.1 Smithellaceae bacterium
TTCTGATCGGCCTTGTCGGCTTTCTGATTCTTCCCGCCGTTCTCAAGCCGGTTCTGACCAAGAAAATTTCCGAGACCCTGCACCGGGAAGCAACCATCGAGCAAATCAAGATCAACCCTTTTGATCTTTCCGCGACAATCCGGGGATTCAAACTGGCCGATCCCGGCGGTCATGAATCTTTTATTGCCTTTCAAGAGCTGCACGTCAACGTGGATGTTCTGACGTCCGTCTTTCGGCGCGCGCTCATTCTGGAGGAAATCCGTCTGGATCAACCCCACATCGGCATCACCCGAAAAGCGGACGGAACCTATAATTTCTCCGACCTGATTCCGCGGGAGGAAACGCAGCCGAAGGAGCCCGCCAAACCGTTTCTCTTTTCCCTCAACAACATTCAAATCACCCGCGGCACGGCGGATTTTCACGACACACCCAACAAAACCAACCACTCGATCCGCAACCTGGATCTCGATGTTCCGTTTGTTTCCAACATCGATTATTATATGAAGCATTACGTCCAGCCCAAATTTTCCGCCGTCGTCAACGGCCATACCGTCTCGGTTGCCGGAAAGACCCAGCCCTTTCAGGCATCGCGGGAAAGCCTGCTGGACATCGACATTCGGGATATCGATGTTCCCTTTTACCTGCAGTACGCGCCGGTGAAAATGAATTTCAAGCTGACCCGGGCGCTCATGGATATTCGGCTGCAACTGCATTTTGTCATGCCTCAGGAAAAGGCTCCCGAACTGAAGCTGACCGGCCGGGCCGATTTGAAAAACGTGGCGGTAGATGATCCGCGGGGCAACAAGATTCTAAGGCTTCCTTCCATGGCGGTCAAGCTGGCTTCCGTCCGGCCGCTGGTTCCCAGGGTTCATCTTTCCGAGATTTCGCTTGACGGACTTCAACTGGCCGTCCGGCGCAATTCGAAAGGTGAGATCAATCTGCTGAATCTGGTCGGAACGCCAACCAAAACAAAGCCGGAACAAACGGCGCCGGAAAAGAAAAAAACCGATGAGCCGGCCGGAAAGAAAAAAGAGCTGGATTTGCAGGTGGACGCCTTGGTGCTCGATGGGGCCGACATCACGTTTACGGATGAGCAGCCGGCCCGGCCGTTTCGGACGCGGCTTCACCCTTTTCGCCTGGCCGTCTCGAATTTTTCCCTGAAAAAGGGAAACAAGGCCGGCATCGATCTGGCGCTGGTCATGGACCAAAAATGCAGGATCACCGCAAAAGGGCCGGTTAGCCTCTCGCCGCTTGGCGCCGATCTGGCGCTGGGCGTAAAAAATCTGGCGCTCCGGCCCCTCCAGTCCTATATTCCGGACACGGTTCGGATGGACATCACCGGCGGCGGCCTTTCCACGGCCGGCGCCTTTGCGCTGACATCCAATGCGCAGGGAGAACCCAGCGTTAAATATTCCGGGAATCTGTCCGTAGATCATCTCGCGACGATCGACAAGGAGCGCGCCAACGATTTTCTGAAATGGAAGCAGCTACGCTTCGAATCGCTGGCCGCCGGCTACAATCCCCTGTTCGTGAACATTCGGGAAATTGCGCTTCGTGATTTCTTCGCCAAAATCGTCATCCACCCGGGCGGTGCCACCAATCTTCAGCACATCTTCGGCGTGGCGAAAAAGGAACCCGGAAAGCCCGATGCCGCAGGGAAGACCGGGGAAGAAAAGATCGCAACCGCCAGGATCCCGCCGCCCGATCCGGGCGCAAAGCCTGCCCCTGCCCCGCCGGACATCAAAATCGGCAAAGTCAGCTTTCACGGAGGCACGGTGGATTTCGCCGACCGCAACATCCGCCCGAACTACGCGGTGACGATGCTCAATCTTCAGGGAAGCGTCACGGGCCTTTCCTCGCAGCAGATCGCGCGCGCGAAAGTCGAGTTGAAGGGAAATCTGGGCTACGGATCGCCCTTGGAAATCGCGGGCACCGTCAATCCGCTGGCTAAAGATCTCTTTGCCGATATCAAAATCAGATTCAAAGACATTGAAATGATCCCGGTCACGCCATACACCAGCAAGTACCTGGGGTATCCCATCACCAAGGGGAAACTCAATTTCAACGTGTCCTACCTCGTCGATCAAAGAAAACTGTCCGCGGAAAATAAAATCTTTTTCGATCAGCTCACCTTCGGCGACCGCGTGGAAAGCCCCGAGGCCATCAAAGCGCCGGTGCCGCTGGCCGTTTCCCTTCTGACCGACCGCAACGGACAGATCAACCTCGACATTCCCCTGTCCGGAAGCCTCGACGACCCGAAATTCAAAATCTGGCCGATTGTCTGGCAGGTTCTCAAAAACATCATTACCAAAGCCGTCACGGCGCCCTTTTCTCTTTTGTCTTCGCTGACCGGAGGGGGCGAGGAAATGAGCTTTGTCGAATTCGACTTCGGCGGCGCGGACATTCCAAAAGCGGAGCTGAAAAAGATCGGCGCGCTTTCCAAAGCGCTGTATGACCGTCCCCAACTGAAGCTGGAGATTGAAGGCTATGTTGATGCGGCGCAGGATCAGGAGGCCCTGAAAAAAGCGAAATTCAACCGTTTGCTCAAAACGCAGAAGCGCAAGGAAATGATCGACCGGGGCGAAACCCCCGCCCCGCTGGAGGAAATCACGATCGGGCAGGCCGAATATGAGAAATACCTGACCCTGGCCTACAAAGCGGCAAAATTTTCCAAACCGCGGACGGCGCTGGGCATCGCCAAAAGCCTGCCGCCCAAAGAAATGGAAAAGCTGCTCTATGACAACACTACCGTTACGGACGCCGATCTGGAGCAGCTCGCCTCCAGACGGGCTCAGGCGGTCCGTGAACAGCTTCTGAAAGACGGCAAGGTGGAAGCAGGGCGCGTTTTTATCGTCCAGCCCAAAACCAAAACGCCCGCGAAGAAAGACAAGGTCAAAGACAGCCGCGTGGACTTTAAACTGCAATAGCGGTGCTGCGCAATTCGGATTCGGGGAAATTGGCGATGATGAAAAAATTCCGCGCGATAATGCTCCTTCTGCTCCTCGGCCTGCTTGCGGTTTCCTGCACGCCCCTTCAGCCGGTTGTCGTTCCCGCCGGTCAAGACCAGGCCCGATGCCTGCCCTTCTTCCCCGATCAGGACGGCTGGTACGGCGGCGACGGCGCTTACTCCATTGCCCTGGACGGGCGGCGCACCCTGTGGCTGTTCGGAGACACCTTCGTTTCGGAAGCAAGGGGACGAAAAGACCGGATCGGCATGGAGGTGATCCTGGGAACAACGCTGGCGGTCTCCACCTGCGCCGGTGAACAATTCTCCATCCGGTATTATCTGAAAAAAACAAACGGCAAATTCGCATCGTCCTTCGGCCCGGATCAATGGCTCTGGCCGCAGGACCCGTTCATCGCCGACCGGGTTTTATACATACCGCTTCTGGTGATTAGGCCTCTTCCCGGACCGCAAAGACCCTTCCACTTTGAAATTGCCGGGCAAACCGTCGCCCGAATCAAGGATTATTCGGCGGAAGATCCCCACGACTGGCCGGTGGAATATCTGGACTGGACCGGCGCGATCGCTCCCGGCATCGAGGCCCTGGCCGCCGCATCCGTCGTTCACGGCCGTTTTGTCTATTTTTATCCCCTGTATCGTTTCGTAAAGGACGGTGCTTCTCTTCACGGGAATCTTGTGGCAAGACTTCCCTTGGACCGCCTGGAAAATCCGGCCGGACATCTGGAGTACTGGACCTTCGCCGGCTGGCAAAAGAAAATCACGCCGGAAAACCTGAAAATGATTTTTACCCCCGGTCTTTCCGAACTGAGCGTTCGCTATTGCGCGGAGAATGAAGAATGGCTGGCCGTTTACCTGTCGCCGGAAGACAGGGGCCGCCGGCTTCTGTACAAAACATCCCGAAGGCCGGAAGGCCCGTGGAGTTCTCCTGCCGTTCTCATTCCCTCCATTGAGGAAGTGGACCCCGCCAGCCCGCTGTACCATCCGCAGACGTTTTGCTACGCCGGCAAAGAGCACCCCCAGTTCGCGCGCGGGAAGAACCTCGTCGTCACTTATGTCTGCAATTCAATGGAAAACATCGATGATCAGGAAAGTTTTCTTCGCCGGAATCTTTTTCTTTATCGGCCGCAAGTAAAAACAATCCCACGCTGATTATTTTTGCTAATTCTTGATGGTATAGCCCTTCTCCCGGAAAAGGCGCAGACAGGCGTCCACCGCCTCCTCATCAAAAAGAACGCCTCTGTTTTTGGTAATTTCCTGCAAAGCCGGCTCCAGGCCTAACGCGGCCCGGTAGGGACGGTGTGTCGCCATGGCTTCCACCACGTCGGCCACCGCGAGAATCCGCGATTCCGGCAGAATGTTGTTTCCCGTCAATCCATGGGGGTATCCGGAACCGTCCATCCTTTCATGATGTTCCAGAACCATCCTCGCGATGGGCCAGGGAAATTTAATATCTTTGAGAATTTCATAGCCGGATTGAGCGTGAGTTTTAATCAGATTGAATTCCAATTGGGTTAATCTTCGGGGCGAGCAAAGAATCTCGGCCGGAACGGAAACTTTTCCAATGTCATGGATGATCCCGGCCATGGCGATGCCTTCCATCTGCTCCCGGGAAAGCCCCATCTCCACGGCAATGGCCTGGGCGATATCGGCAACACGGCGCTGATGCCCCGCCGTGTAAGGATCTTTCGCTTCCACCAAAGAAGTGATCGCCTGAATTGTCCCGGCAAAAGCTTCCCGCAGCCGCTCTACACTCTCTTTGCGGTCGGTCACATCGCGAACAAAACCGTCGTAGCACAGAGTTTGCCCTTCCGCCACGCGCGCCGGCTGGATGTTGACGGATACCCAACCGATGCTTCCATCCTTCCGGAAAAACCGGGCTTCATACTCCTGGACAAACCCCCTGCTTTCCAGCAGCTGAAATATTTTTTTGCGGTCTTCACGACTCTGATACAACTGGTGAGCTCCGCTATTGACCTGTTCAACAAACTCGGCCGGAGAATCATAACCGAAGATCCGGGCCATGGCTGAATTGACCATAATGAATTTTTCATCAGCATTTGCCCGGTACATGCCTTCCTGAGCATTTTCATAAATACTCCGATATCTTTCTTCCGCCTGACGCAACTCTTCTTCCGCAATTTTCCGATCGGTAACATCCCGGGCCATGCCCCGAAAACCAATAGGCTGGTTGTCTTTATCCAGAATCAGATTCACCCAGGATTCCTGAAATCTTTTACCGCCATCCTTCAAGCTGATCTCGTAATCAAATAACGAAACGGCCCGGCCGGTTTGATACACTTGTGCAAAAATATCCTGCACCTGCCGCCAGCAATTCCGGCTTACATACTGCCGATAGTTCATGCCCATCAGCTCTTCACGCGCATAGCCGGTTCTGGCCGCCAGGGCCTGATTGAAAAACGTCAAATCACCCTTCAGGTCAACTTCGTAATAGGCGTCAGCCATATTCTCCAGAATGCCTCGGTATTTTTCCTCCAGTTTCCGCAGTTCGGAGTTGGCCGCCTCCAGATCAGCCATCTTCTTTTCAAGTTTGCTGAAAAGGATTTCATTATGACGGCGGAAGAACTCCATTTCTTCGCCCAGCGGTTTGGATGCCGCCAGACTGATCCTGTCTTTTTCTTCCAGCAGATCCGTCAGGATTTTGATCAGAACTTCCGGTTCTTCGGGTTTGAGAATAAAACGGTCCGCGCCCAAATCCAGCGCAAACTTCTCATCCTTGGGCTCCGTATAAGTGGCCGTATAGAAAACAAATGGAATATTGCACAATGTTTCATCTTTCTTGCATTCCCGGCAGAAGCTGTAACCATCCATCACCGGCATCAAAATATCCGAGACAATCAGATCAGGCCTTTGGGCCCGGGCAATATCCAGCGCGGCTTTGCCGTTTTCCGCCTCCCGCACCAGCCAGCCCTCTGTTTCCAGAATGCTTTTTAACAAGTATAAATTGACGCTGCTGTCATCAGCAATCAAAACGGTTTTTTTCATTATTTTCCTTTCAGTTCACTTGTTTTGGCAGGTGCAGTTCAACTTCTCCCATAAAAGTTTCCGGATTAATCGGCTTTTCAATATAACCGTTGCAACCTGAGCTGATGGCTTTTTCACGGTCGCCGACCATGGCATGGGATGTCACGGCGACTATTGGAATTTTTGCCAGTTCGGGATTGGCACGCAGGTTTTGAGCAACCGCATAGCCATCCATCACCGGAAGCTGAATGTCCAGCAAAATCAGGTCCGGTTTTAACTTTGCCGCCAAATCAATCCCGGTCTGGCCGTCCATGGCGGCATGAACCTGATAACCGTTTTTTTCCAGAATAAATCTAACAAGATATAAATTCTGTTCATTGTCTTCGATCACCAAAATATTCCCTTTCATACCTTTTCTCCTTCTTGCGGTAAAATCAAACTAAAGGTGCTGCCCTGGCCCCAGACACTTTCCAGCCGGATTTCGCCGCCCAGCAAATGAGCCAGCTTCTTGCAGATGGACAAACCCAGCCCCGTGCCATCATACTTTCTCGTCGTGCCGGATTCAATCTGCCGGAAAGGATTAAAAAGAACTCCAATGTCTTCCGGTTTGATGCCGATTCCCGAATCGGCGACGGCGATCACAATTTTCCCATTTTGAATTTCGCATTTCAACCGGACAAAACCCTGCTCTGTGAACTTGATGGCGTTGCTCAACAGGTTCAGCAAAATCTGCTCCACACGACGGCGGTCGCTTTTCATCAGGCCGATTTCCGGCGCGATTTCCGCTGTTAGTTTCAGATTCTTGTTTTCCGCCAGCGGCTGTGAGGTTTTAATGACTTTCTCCACGGTCTCCCGCAGATTGAAAGTTTCAGAGACCACGTTGAGCTGTTCCGCTTCAATCTTGGAAATGTCCAGAACATCGTTGATGAGGCTCAGCAAATGCCTGGCGCTGTTGTAAACCATCTTGAGCTGCTTTTCCTGCTCTT
>JAQVQT010000098.1 GCA_028701435.1 Smithellaceae bacterium
ATGATACTATACGTCTATTTCCTCGTTATTCGGCTTTCTTCGCCCATTATCCTGTCCTCCACGATGAGCGAAAAAGTATCATTTGTCATGCGTTATCCGATTTTGTCCACTGGTGGACACGTTTCATAGTGGTAATCCGCACCGTAGTACTCGCTTACCCACTTGATAAAACCGTCTTTGGGCAGGATGTGAAAGACCGTTTTACTCTTTTGTCCGATTAAAAAACGATTGAATACGTCGATGTTCTGGGCGCAGTCGTTCATCAGAAAAAACCCGGCGAGAACATCGACAAACTGCTTATAGTCGGTGTTATCGTAATCAAACGCGATCGCATTAGCCGGGCGGATAAAATCGATCACCACGACGACCCGTTCTCGACGTGCGTATTTCCGATCCCGCACCACGCATTGGGTCATGAGAAAGTCGCGGAAAAACTGGGGTATAAACTTTCTTCCGGAGATCGGATCCCGGGTCTGGTTCGGAAGAATCGCCGGCGCATGGATGATGACTTCGTCCCCCTGTGCCGTTACAAAAAAATCATCTTCGGACCAAGATTTTTCCACGCTTTCCTCGTATACTTTTTTTGCGGTATATAGAACGTTGTTGGTACACTCCCGCGCCAGAAGCGCGGCGGTCTGCGTAGCACGGATGAGCGTCTTTTGTGCTGACTGTGTATTTGCAGACACGCCCTCGATATCCATAATATCGACAGCCGCCATTGCCTTGTTCAGAGACGCGGTGATGTCCTTTAGAATTTGACTCATGTTTCCGCCTCCTCTTCTGCGTATTCGTAGATGTCGACATCCGGTTCGGACAAATCTTCGCGACGCGTCAAAATGCAAAACATATCTTCATCGGTGATCGGTTTAATTTTGCGCGTGGTTTCTAAATTCGAAACAAGCCAAATATATTCCTCCCGTTCGCTGTGTTCGCGCATCACCCGATTTCGCATCAGGGCGTCGTATTCCGACATATAGATCACGCGAACCATCTTGTCTCGATAGATAAAATCAACCCCGTCAAAGTCGTTTATTCCGACATATTGAACGCTCTTTTGCTCACATTCGAGGTAATAGAGATAAACCCAAAAACACTCGATGCGATTAAGTTCCGCCATAAAAAAGGGTGCGACAGACAAATACCGAGGGCCGGATGCTTTGGGCTCATAATACTGACGTTGCCCGACCCAATATTCCATAATCCGTTCTGCGTGTTCTGAAAACACGAGGCACAGTCGCAGCAGTTTGATGCCTTGGGCTTTTTCGATCACGCGCATGGAGCGCATGTGTTTTTTGAGTTCTTCTACGTAGTCGATTGCTTCGGTCACGTTTCCGCCCCCTTCGTCTCGAATTCTTTTTTCTGTTTGGCTTTTCTGGCGACTTCGACCATCAGTTTTCTGTCCGTTGTTATTGCGTCCGTCTCAAGCGGCGATGATTCGATGTGTATGGGCACCTTTTGTCCGGATGCAGTACAAAAGAGCATGTCTCCTTTTTGATTTTTCCGAATGGATTGCTCCTCGTTTACGGTCAGGTTAAAGATGTCCGCAAGCTGTCGGGCGTCCATGTCGCCCACCATCATGAACATCTGGGTGGCGCACGCATTTAAAATGTTTTTCCCGTAAACAGAGTCTTTTTGTGCGTAGATATCATTGATGTCTTGCGTTGCCAAAAATACCGCGCCGGACATACCGCGGACGATCTTACACATCTTTACTAAAAACTGTGCCGTAGATTCCGGCGCGCCGGCGCCGATCATCGACCAGAACTCGTCAATGAAGAGCACCTTCTTTTCCGTTCTGTCTTGCGCGAAATATTGCTTAACGGTATTTGTTGCAATAAGCATCCCCATCGGCAGGAGCTCTGGATCGTTTCCTAAGTCTTCCAAGTCAAACACCGTAAAGCCTGTACCTAAATCAACATTGGTTTGTCCGTCAAATTTACGCGCAGAACCTTCCGTGAACATAGAGAGCATAATCTTGATTTTCTCCGCAAAAGAATTCGTCTGCGCGTGATCCGAGACGACGCTTGCCAAATCCCCGAGCGTCGGCATCTGTTTCAAAACGCCGTTTTCCTTATCCAAATATAGGGATTCGTTATCGGTCGTAATTCCCCTTTGCGCATAGGTTTCCATCGTGTAATTGTCCAGGAGCTGTTGCTCGACATTTGTGATCGAAGGGAACACCAGACGATAAAAAGCCTTCAGGTCGAGCGCTTTTTCGGCCAAAAGCGATTTTTCGACCGACTCTTCTCCGGACAAAAGTCTCTCGGTCGAATCCTCGTCAAAGTTTTTGGGAATTCGGATATCCATAACGTTCAGGCAGTTGTCCGAAGAAGGCGATATTTTTATATATTCGCCACCAAAGAGTTTACAGATCCTTCGAAACTCATAGCCTTTAAGGGGCGCGATGATAAATATAGGAATCCCCCTAAGTCGCATCCGCGCCGCAGAAAGCGCGAGCGTAAACGTCTTGCCGGATCCCGGAACCCCAAAGATGGTGCAGTTTGCATTGGGTGCCTTGCTGGTGTCAAACGGGTCCCAAATGACCGCAGAACGATTGTCCTTGTTGATTCCTAAGAAGATGCCGGATTCATCCGTCATCTCAAACGCGGTGATTGGATAGAGTGCGGCCAAACCGCTCGTGGTGATGTTTCGCGATGCCATTGCCCATATATTGGGGTCCACCTTATTTTGAAGGCATGTGCTCAAATACGCCTGCTCCTGCTGGTACGTGCACGGCATGATTTTCTTGCCCATGCCGCGATAGAAGTTGACGAGCCTTGCTTCCTTTTGCGCGAGGTCCGCCAGCGTATGGGAGGATACTGTATATATAAGAGAGAAGTTATAGAGGCTTTCCGCATTTTCCAGTGCGCTTTGAATAAACTCGATGGCCTCGATTTTCCGCGCCATATCCTTGGCATAGGAAGATTCCAGGTCCGCTCCGAGGCTTTTATTGGAAAGGCTCTTTCTTTTTGATAGGGCCTCCTGAAGATAGGCCGAATCCTTTTTTCGGACATGAATGTCCATATCAATTCCGGCTTCCTTAAAGCCCGCGCCAAAATAACCAGCCGGAATATTTACGGGGTGCGCGTCTTGCGGAACGTAGTAAAAAGAGTAGTACATTCCGTCTGCTTGGATGTAGTGACGATGGAGCGTCTGCATTCCGCGCGGTGCGATATAATAGGAAAGCGGAACCGCTTCCGGGTCAAAGTTTTTGTTGGAAACTTTAAACATCTGATCGACTTGAGCCATTCGGTTGCTCAGCGGGTCGAACATGACGCTTTTTCGGTTATAAAGTTCGTAGTACGTCTTTCTTGTCCATTCGTCCTCTTCTTCTGCGGTCTTGAATCGTTTTGATTTATGTCCACAGGTTTCCCAGTAGCGCTTGCAATTTAGCGCGCTATCTGTGAGCTTATGGATTGTGTCTTCCTTGGAAAAACTTTTACCGTCGAGCATGTCCGAGGAAAATACAAAGAAAAACCGCTGTGAAATTGCTGATGCACGCGCCGTCGTTTCCACGAGTGCCTGATAGTTTTGGGCGATCTTATACATCTCCATGTTGTTGGTTTTTCGGACATCGTTCATGAATTCTTCAATGTGTGCGGACGCGTCTGCGTTTCGGGTGACGATCTTAAGTTGAAACCCGGGAGGCGCGACGCGATACCACTGCATGATCATGCCGACGAGGTTGCTTTTATCCGCTTCGGAGCGATAGTTAAAATTGATGGGCATAATCTCGACAATCTTGATCATCCGCCCGTCCTTTAACTCGGTGATGCCGTTTACGATCTTTTGCTCCGGTATGAGCTCTTGAGTGTAGTACGCACGCTTAGCCACGAAATATCCTCCGATATGAATATTTTCTTCTGCGGATCAGGAAGCGCACCCATATGAACAAATACTGCGAATACGCATACCCGTTTCTTCCAAAAAGCGTTACAATTCCTGCGCCGCCGGCGATCACGGTGATTAGAACCACCTTGAGCCACATTTCGGTGATCGGAATGAGGCTGATGAGCCAGAACATAGCGACAAACACAATAATTCCTTCCGCAAGGTTTCGCGCGGAAAAAATGGAAAGCTGAAGGTTTCCTTTATAGTTGGGCGGAATCACAAAGACGTCCGTCCGCTCTTCTTCTCTTTTTTCCATTACTGATACCCTCCGTCGTACGTCCAGATAATACTGTTGTATTGCCCTTGTTTATAAAAGGCCCGATTATCGATCTCTTCCATAAAACTATCCGCCGGCGGCGCCTTGGGTTCGATGGACAGAAGGTCTGCCATGGAGATGTACGTATCAATGTTTGTGCTTTTACTAATAATGCATCCTTTGTCCCAGCCGGCTTCATGAATCCAGATTTTATCCCCGTTTTCATCCGTATATAGGTAGATGGCTGCGTGTCCCTGGTATGTGCCGTCGCTTAATTTGTCGTGATAAAATCCGACGTCTCCGGGCATGAGCTCCGATGCTGAAATGGTCGGATACTTATGTAGATTTCCGGAATAGTCGCCCTTTAGCGGGCCATATCCCTCGTCGTCCGGTGTAAATACCCGTTTATATACCCAGCTCACAAATCCCGTACAGTCGAGCCCGTACGGCCGCTTTGTTCCGACGGGCCAGCCCTTTTGTTTACAGTATGATTCGGCAACCGCCCTTTCATTTCCCCACTCGGGATCAAACCCATTCATCCATTCCGTTCTTCCGCCCCAAAAGTACGGAACCTTTCCAACGAGGCTTGCCGCTGTGTAAATGATGTATTTCCGATTGGAACTACATTCCAAAGATGCGAGGATCGCGTCGATCTCGGCTTGGGTCAGCGGGGCTTGTTCTCCGTACCTGCCGATGTTTCCGGCTCGGCTTGATACGTCCTGCCCCAGCGTTTTAAGGAGGGCAATGCTCATCGTCGTTGCACGCTCCCGGTACGTCTCCCCGTCCGAAAAGTCGGTTGGTGCTTTATACCATGAATCAAGTTTAATCTTAAAGGCTTTCTCAATCGCGCGACTATATTGGTTATAGACCGTATACGAACCGTATTTGATTTCTCTTTCTTCCGGGGTGACGTTCTCGTAGCTTGTTATGGTATATCCTTCAACGGTCTGGGAGCTATACCGGTTATATATGCTTACCGCCGAATAAATCGGCATCAGGGTCGGTTTATCGATCGTTTGCATCCGCCCCGTCGGATAATAGATTTTAACGTTTCCTTCGTAGGTCGGGACGGTCATGCTTGCGTAGATCGGTGCGGAAAACGGCACGTACTCGGTGATGGTGTGTTCTTCTACATAGTAGTCGTAATACTGAATTTTCTTTTTCTCAAGCATGTCCATTAGGTGCTCGGTACATATTGTGTCCTTATCGTAGGACAAGGAATATGCCGAAAGAATAAATGCGGCATCCAAAAGCCCGTCCCCTTGGATCGTGTCCGTGATGCTCGCCATGGATCGATCGTAATCATAGTCGTTGGCATGAATGTTTTGAGATATGGACGATAAACCGTTTCCGTATTTGATGCTATTCTCTCTTCTTTCCAGAAGATCAATGACCAACCCTTGAAGCTCTTCGGCAGTATTTTTATAAATGTCTTTACCTTCGACTGCCCGCCCGATGTTATGTTTAATCTCCGCGATTTGGTCGGCGACGGTAATTACCACAACCGACGGCAGAACAACATATACGATAATGACAAGCGCAAGCACAAGGGCGATAACGCTGATCAGAATCTTAACAAGTGTTTTTCCAAACGTTCCAACTGCTACGCCGATTGCCGTTCCAACGCCCGGAGCAACCGCCGTTCCAGCTGCCGCGCCTGCCGCCGCGCCGGATGTTGCCCCTGCCGCCGAGCCTGCGGCCGCTCCTGCGGTTGAGCCCGCAGCGGCTCCGGCTGCGGTTTCTGCTGTCGCTCCCCCCATTGCCGATGCCGTTCCCGCCCCTGCGGTCGTTCCGGATGTTGCGCCGGTTTTTCCGGCGGCGGTATTCGCCGATGCGCCTGCCGTTGCGGGTTTCTGGGATGCGCCGGCTACGTTTGACGCATCTCCCGTTTTCATTTCTCCTTGCGCAGCAGATCCGCTTTTACCGTTTCCATTTTTCCCGCGAAAAAGATCGCGCGCAGAGTCCACCGTAGACCGCACCGAGTCCACTTGGTCTTTGAGTTCCGACCCCTCGTTTATGAGGTTTTTCTCGCTTTTGTCTTCCGACATCGGTCACGCCTCCGTGATGCGTGCTTTACCAGCGGCCTTTTGAAAACTCAGGATAAATAAATTCCGTTGTCTTTGTTGTATCTTTGCCGCCTGCCAATATTTTGGTGCGCGTCTGCGGTTCTGCTTGGGTCAAATACCATGCCGCGCCGTTTCCGTCTTTAAGCAGTTTATAGGTTGATCCTCTTTGCGGTGCCCATCCATTCACTTGATGCATTTCGTAGGCGTGCATAATGTTATTACTATCCACCGACTGAAACCTTATAATTCCGGAATCGAGTTTACTCGTGTCCATTTCCCGAATCTTACCCGTTACGCCAAAACCTTCGTCATAGATCCCGGGGAAATGAGCGTTTTCAAAATAGTCGATATAGGAAGGAGCCGTCATCTCCTCGACGTATGCCGTTACGCTATCCTTCGCCCACGCCGCCGGGTCTTCCCTGTTTTCGGAAACCGCTTGCTGGTACGAAGACTCATAAACTTCCGATAGGTCGTTTGCGATTTGTTGTCCGCCGTCGACGTGCGACCACTCTTCTGCTTTTAGGGCGCTTTCGTACTGCATCGGGTTTTTATCGTCAATATGTGCGTTCCAGATTTGATCCACGGGCGCTTCCGTATTTTGGTAGATGCTTTGCATGTCGTTTGCATCGCTATAATGGAGCGCATCGTAATTGGGCATCAGTAGATCGGAAGAGCGTCGTGTAG
>JAQVQT010000099.1 GCA_028701435.1 Smithellaceae bacterium
GACGGATACGCCTTTGAATCCCGGGCCAAACAAATCCTCAAGGGTTTCGGCTTCCGCCAGAGCGATTTTGACAAAACCTGCGACGTGTTTTCCGGCGGGTGGAAAATGCGCATTCTATTGACCTCCATCCTGCTCGCCCAACCGGACATCATGCTGCTGGACGAACCGACCAACCACCTCGATACGGAAAGCATGGAGTGGCTGGAAAGCTACCTGAAAGACTACCCCGGAACCATTCTGGTCGTATCGCACGATCATTTCTTCCTGGATAAGATCGCCACGCAGATCGCGGAATTGGCCAATCGCCGCATTCACCTGTATTCGGGCAACTATACGGACTATCTGTCCGAAAAGGAACGGCGGCTCGAAGCGCTGAAAAAAGAAATGGAACTGCAAAAAGCGCAGATCAAAAAAATTGAAGATTTCGTGGAGCGGTTCCGCTACAAGGCCACCAAAGCGTCCCAGGTGCAAAGCCGCGTCAAAATGCTGGAAAAATTTAAGGACATCAAGATTGCGGGCAGCGCCAAAAGCGTCGTCATGAAATTCCCGGAAGGGAAAAAAAGCGTGAAGGAAGTGGTCACGGTTTCCGGTCTGGGCCACGCCTACGGCGATCTGACGGTTTTTTCCGGTTTGAATTTTTCGCTTTTCCGGGGCGACCGGGTGGCCTTCGTCGGAGCGAACGGATCGGGCAAATCCACGTTATCGAGGCTTTTGAGTCTCTCGGAAAAACCGACCCACGGTTCCGTTACATACGGAGACGGGGTGAACATGGCTTTTTTTTCACAGGAAAGCTCTCAAAATCTGAAGTATGCAAACACCATCTGGGAAGAAGTTCAAGGGATTCCGACGTCCGCCGACGATCAGAACAAACGCAACCTGCTGGGGGCGTTTCTTTTTTCAGGGGATGATATTTACAAACCCGTGGGCGTTCTGTCCGGCGGTGAAAAATCGCGCCTGGCGCTTTTAAAAATCATGCTCACCGACACCAACTTCCTGGTGCTGGATGAACCGACCAATCACCTGGACATCAAGACCAAAGATGTTTTTCAAAATGCCCTTCTCCATTATTCCGGCACGGTGGCCATCGTTTCCCACGACCGTTACTTCCTGGATCGCCTGGTCAACAAGGTTTTTGAACTCCGGGATGGAGCGATCAGGGCTTACGCAGGCAACTATTCCTACTTTATTGAAAAGCGCGCCGAGCGGCCGGCGGACACGGATCAGAAACGCAAGCGAGAAGAAACGACGGAAGAAAAAAGGGCTTCGCTGAAAGATCAAAAAAGGCTGGAAGCGGAAGAGCGCAACCGGCGGTCGAAAATCAAAAACGGTTTAAAGAGGGAGCTGGCGGGGGTGGAAGCAAAAATCGCAGACCTTGAATCCCAAAAGGCCGCCAATGAAAATTCCCTGTGTGATCCTCAAACACACAAAGACGCAGGTAAAATCAAAGAGCTTCAGATCGATCTGAAGGCCGTTGAAAACGAGCTGGCACAAGCCTACCACCTATGGACGGAACTGAGTTGCAAACTGGAAGAGACTGATTCAGCCGGCTCCGCCTGATTCCAAATCAACATCAAGCGTTCCCTTTTTGGCGTCGTTGATTTCCTTCATGGATTTGCAGGAAACGGTGTAAAACCGCTCCCTGCGCTTTCGTGCTTTTTACGCTCCGTCCAAACCCGAGCGTTCCATGTGCTGATACCAGGTGGCCGGATCGGCCAGAAATTCTTCTGTGTCCTTCAGCGACAGCAGATGCTGCCGCTCCACCCCGGCGAGCATATTGAAAAACGCAACCTCTTTGGCATCCGTGCTTTGTTTTGCCAGTTTGGAATACAGGGCCACCCCGCGCGCCTCAAAATCGATCGCCGTGCGGACCGCCTTGAGTTCATCTTCCGTACCGGTAATGCGGGCGGACTTTTTCCCGGACATGCCCTGCAACACGGTTCCGGCTGAAGACGGCTGCACTTTCAGGGGAATCGTGGCCGGCCATTTCTTTTTCTCCACCCATTTCGCATGGAGTTTTTTCAGCATTTCGTAATGTTCTTTTTCCTCATCGGCAATCTGCTTGAACATGTTTTTCCCGGCCATGTTCCTGGTCTTCCGTGCCTGGGCCAGATAAAACTCACGCTCCTTTTCTTCATTTTCCAAAGCAAAGGCCAGTGCGTTCATTCTTTTATCCATGAATACCCCCTTTGGCGGATGATCGTATTTGCGCGGTATTATAGAAGATGTTGCCAATTCAGGCAATACGTTTTTTTGAGGCAGGCTATTTCAGGAAGCCCTGAATGATCCGGTTCACGGCCTCGTCATAGGTCAAGCCCAGGCTCATCAGTTTGGTCAGCTGATCATTCGCAATCTTGCCGATTGAAGCTTCATGGGTCAATTCCGCGTCGGGATGACCGGCCTTCAGCGACGGCATGGTCTCATTGGTTCCGTTGTCCATGATGATTGCGTCGCATTCAATGTGGCCGTAGCATTGGTTTTGCGCATCAATCGTCGCATAAAAGATCTGTTTGGAATTGCCCTTCATCACGGAGCGTGAAATCATATTGGCCCGGCTTCCCGCGCCTTTCAAAACAATGGTGTTGGTGGATACGGCCGTTTGTTCGCCGTCGGTCAGAACCCTCTCCGTAATCAAGAGCAGGCTGCCCGGCCCCAAAACCGCCTCATTGATGCGGCTGGTTTCATCCACGCCGCCGATCTGCGTCAATTCCATTTCCGCGTGCGCGCCTTCGGCCAGAAACACCCGGGTGGTGGGATTCAGCGTCCGGCGGCCCGTGCCTTCGCCGGACGCGTAATGTTTTTCGACATACGTCACCTTCGCGTTTTTCCCAACCTTGAACTCGTGAATCCCCGCGTGTCCTTCCGGCTCGGGCGAGCCGCAGTGAATCCCGCAGCCGGCAACAATCGTGACTTCGGCGTCATCGCCGATAATAAAGGCATTCTGCACGACGTCATACAGACCGGCCTGGCTTAAAATCACGGGAATATGAACCGACTCATTTTTCGTCCCCGGTTTGATTTTGACGATAATGCCGGTTTCCTCTTCGTTGGTCTCAATATTGATATTGGCCGACACGTGGCGGCCCAGCAGTTTGCCGTTTTTTCGAATATTGTAGGCGCCTTTCGGCAATTCCTCCAGTTCGGCGACGGTTTTCAACAAGGCTCTATCGATAGCATCCAGCATCACGATCTCCTTCACAGCTGTTGCGATACGTACACACGCTCAAATCATCCAGAAGCGGCATGGCGCCCTCCAGGCTTCCGTTATATACGATCTTGCCCGAGTTGATGATGATCACCACATCCGCCGCCTCCAAAAAGGCTTTGTTATGGCTGACCACAATGGTGGTGGTATGATTTTCGGCAAGTTCCTTTTTCAGAAGACTCACCATCGGGCCGATCGTCCATAAATCGATTCCCGTGTCGGGCTCATCGTAAATCGCCAGTTTGGGGTTGGCGGCGATGGTTGTCGCCAGCTCAATTTTTTTGATTTCGCCGCCGGATAGCCTGCCATCCACTTCCTTATCCAGAAAGGACAAGGGACAAATGCCCACCCGGCCGAGAATCTCCAGAAGTTTGCCTTCGTCTTCAATGCCGGTGGCAACCATCAGCAGATCGCGGAACGTAATGCCTTTAAAACGAGCGGGCTGTTGAAAGCTGTAAGCGATGCCGGCCTTGGACCTTTCCGTGATTGACAGGGCGGAAATATTGCGTCCGTTGAACAGAATGTCGCCGCCGGTTACCGGGTTGATGCCCATGATCAACTTTGCCAATGTCGTCTTGCCGCTGCCATTCGGCCCGGTGATCACATAAAATTTTCCATCGTCAAATGTGAAATCAATTCCGTCAATAATGTTGCGCACACCCCCGCTTCCATCACTGTCGGGTACGGTGAAATACAATTTGTTTAGTTCCAGCATGAAATCTGCCTTTTCTCTCAAGATTTTTACTGTTGTGATATATGTTGCTTTGCGGATTCTGTCAATAGCCAGCTCATGATTGCCGACTCATGATCCTTAAAAGAGAATGGAAAGGAGCAGATACTTAAAGAGCAGGGAACTTGCGTCCGCCTGCTCTTTAAATGTGGATGGGTGATCAATATTACTTCTTGGCTGCTTTCTTCACGACTTTCTTCTTCGCCACAGGCTTCTTTGCCGCAACTTTCTTCTTCGCCGCCGGTTTCTTTGCCGCGACCTTCTTCACGACTTTCTTTTTTGCTACCGGTTTCTTTGCCGCGGCCTTCTTTACGACTTTCTTTGCTGTTGCTGCCATTGGGTTTAGCCTCCTTTAATTGAGTTTACTTCTTCTTTTCAGAATCCGTAATCTTACAAATGTGGCTTAATATTACTTTATTTTTTTCCTTCGGTCAACAAAAAGTATAATAAATATTTACTTTTTTTTATTATTTTCAAAAAGATTTTTTTGGGATGAAAAGACCATGAAAATATTTTTGCAAGAGCGCCGCTGAAATAACGCAACGGGATAAAACCGTGAAACCCTTTGATGAAGAGGTTTTCAGGCTTTTCTGATCAGAGGTATGTTTTCGCTCCGACGAAGCGCCGGGCATAGTAATCGGAGGCGAGTGCGTCGATGCGGATTTTCTTTCCGCTCGACGGCGCATGAATAAATCTGCCGGCGCCGATGTAAATGCCCACATGCGAAACTTTTCCTCGTCCGCGCGTGTCGAAAAACACCAGATCGCCTTTCTGCAGATCCTCCCGCGCAATCGAATCTCCCGCGTCATACTGCGTTCGTGAATGCCGCGGCAGATCCAGGCCGTTGAGCTGATAGACCGTCATGGTCAGTCCGCTGCAGTCAAAGCCGCTGTCGGCGGAAACACCGCCCCACAGATACGGCACGCCGATAAAATCGTGAGCGGTTTTCACCAGCGACTCCCGTAAATAATCCGTTCCGTACCGCCTGCGTTTGGCCGCCGCGGAATCTTCCGGCAATACGATATAGTATTCTTCAATCACGCCCGCCTGCTTGAGCGACTCGGCGCGGAGCCGCGCCGAGTCCTTTGTCGCAAAATTGCCGAAGCGCACCTTGAACAACCCGTCGGCCTCCCTGAAATAGGTGGCGGGAAGCCCCTGACCCTTGAGCTTTTCCGTCAGACGCACGGCATTCTCCACCCGGGCAAAGGCGCCCGCCTGAATGGTGTGCCCCATGGCCGCGAGCTGTTTTTTTTGCGGCCTGGGCGCAACGGGATACACTTTTGCTTCACGGCCCGCGCAGGCCTGCATCAGCAATCCCATCAGCAGAAGAACTGCCAGTCTGAAGCAGATTTTTTTCATCTTCCCTTTTTCACTCGACGCCGCATTACCCTTTCCAGCGGTTTTTCACAAACGCCATCGCTTCTTCCCTGTCATGAATTCTGTTTTCCAGCTGCTCTTCCTCCAACGCCCGCAGCATTTCCCCTATCCGTTTTCCCGTAGCGTAACCCATCGCCAGCAAATCATCTCCGGTCAGCAAACGCGGCGGATGCAGATCTTCATATTCCATCTTTCCCAGCTGCTCCAGACAAAACTCATAGTGATCCAGCATCCCGTGGCTGGCCAGACAATCCAGCCGGTGCAATTGCAGATGCAGCTGAAAATTCGGCATCCGCAGAAACCGCTTCAATCGGGCGGGCCGCATTTTCTGCACATTCATAAAGGCCATGTGCTGACGAATAAGGTCCAGAACGGTTTCCTGCTGGACCCGTGAAAACCGCAGCCGGCGTACAACGTCTTCCGCAATGGATTCCCCTTGCTTCACGTGCCCGTAAAAATGAACGCCTTTTTCATCCTCCGTCCGCGTGACGGGCTTGCCGACATCGTGCAAAAGCGCTCCCCAGGCCAGCGCTGTGTCAGCCTCCGGACGGCTTTCCTCCGACAGGATCTCCATCATCATCAGCGTGTGCCTCCAGACATCGCCTTCCGGATGAAAACGGGGCGGCTGTTCCACTCCCCGCATCCGATCCACTTCCGGCAGAATTTGTTTCAGCAGGCCCGTTTCGGCCATCAATTCCAGGCCCCTGCGCGCTCCGCCCCTCGTAAGGATTTTATTCAATTCCTCCTGCACGCGCTCCAAGCTGATTTCCCGTATTTTCGCCGCGTGGCGTAGAATCGCGTCCCGGACGCCGTCATCGAGATGAAAATCCAGATGGGCGGCAAAACGGATCGCCCGCAGCATTCTTAAATAGTCTTCATTGAAACGAACCGCAGGATCGCCGATCGTGCGGATAATTTTCTTTCCGATATCGGCGCGGCCGTCCACATAATCGATAACCGCGTTTGTTTCAGCGTCCATCAGCAGGCCATTGATCGTAAAATCCCGCCGCTGGACGTCTTCCCGGGCCGATGAAAAGCGCACCTGTGTGGGGCGGCGTCCGTCTTCGTAAACGTCGTCGCTGCGAAACGTGGCCACTTCGTAGGAAAAGCCGCCCTCGCAAACCACCACCACGCCGAATTTGGCGCCCACGGCAACGGTATGTTCAAAAAGACGGATGACCTGATCCGGCAGGGCGGAGGTGGCGATGTCGTAATCGCCGGGAGAAACCCCACGAACAAAATCCCGAACGCAGCCTCCCACGAAATAGGCTTCAAAACCCGCCCGTTGCAGACCTTCGACAACCCGCTTCGCGCCGCGATGTTTTTCGATGGAATGATCGTCCGCCGTCCGGGTCAATCTTGCTTCCTCGTGATGATTGGGTTTATTTCTTTCCCAGCTTGATCGCGCAGAATTCACCGCACATCGTGCAGCCTTCCTCGTTCGCGCTTTTGCTCTTTTCCAAAAGCGCGGATGTTTTTTCCGGATCGATGGATGCCTCTACCTGCCCCTGCCAATCAAAGTTCTTGCGGCACCGGGACATTTTCCTGTCCCGTTCAAAAGCGCC
>JAQVQT010000100.1 GCA_028701435.1 Smithellaceae bacterium
CCTGTCGCAAAATTTTCAACTGTCGGAGATTATATAATGGGTTATAAGGCACCTATAAACGAACCGGTATATATTTATTCAAGTGTTTCAACAACACCTGATTCTGTTGGGTGGATGAAAAACAGGGAGGAATAATAATGCGTAAACTTTTATTTGTAATACTATTCACGATTATTTCATCCTGTTTATTTGCAGCAACTGCAACTGTTACACAGACAGTGACGCAGACTGTAACGCCAACAGTTACAGGCGGTAAAGCCGCGCCAACACCAACTGTTACTATTACTCCGTATTTAACAAAAGCAGAAATAACTGTATGGCGCGACAAGTTAAACCCTGTAAAGCCATTAAAAAATGTAAAGGCATTTACAAATATTATCGGTAAAACTGAATTAACAGACGCTGAGATAATTGAATATGTACAGATTAAAGTTCCTGTTGCGGAAGTGGTGGCAGTAAAAACTGTAATATCAAAATATACAAGCACTCCAACAAAGACCGTTACCAAAACTGTAATAACGGAGATAAAAACAAAATGAAAAAACTTATAATAGTTTTATTGCTTTTAATTCCGATAACATTACAGGCATATTATTATAAATATTCCAATGATGTTAAAGCCGTGTATGATTTTGAAGATATTGTTTCAATGCACATTCAAGACGTAACGGGGAATGGGTATCACTTACTTTCAAACGGAACAGTACAAAGCACAGAAAAGGTTTATAATGGAACGTATAGTGCAACGGCAAATGGAAATAGTGAAAATAATTTTATTATGTCTTTACCTTTAAAAGCACAATTAAAAACAAACTCATTCACTATACAATTCAGATTATATATGCCCTCTGGAAATATAGGCAGTGAGATATGGTTTGGACAAATGTATGATACTGAACCAGCACTCGCAACATGGACAGACGCAACTAATAACTCACCCCGATTATTAAAAATGCAGACAAACGGAGTACATTCATGGAATGACACTGAAGCGATTGATATATCTTTTGCAAATGACAAATGGACAAGAATAAATTATGAATTTAATTCAACTGACAATTATGTAAAAGTTTATTTTGACGGTATTTATAAAACTCGTATTTATACCTTTGTAATTAATCCGCTTTCAAATGATACAAAAGAATTATATTTTATGAGAACATATAGTGGTTTTGGTGCAATGAACGGATATATAGATAATTTAATTTTTTCAAACAAACTTTACAATGGTGCTGAAATATTACCTATTGGATATTCCGAAACAAAATATTTTACACCGGAAGAAATTATATATTTTGGCGCTGACCAAATATATTATGACGGAGAATAAATAATGCCTGAAAAAAAGAAAGACCTAAAAGCGGAACATAAAAGAGTATACGATTTATTTTCGCGGTTCAGGCAGGCTAAGCAGGCTCTTGAAACGAAGTGGGTTGTTAACATACTTACAACATTTACCTATGAAAAATGGATGTTTACCGACAGAGTTCAGAATATAGAGAGGCTTGATAAGTTTATTAACAGTGACACCGCCCGCCTTCACATGAAGACGCAGAAAATACTTCCGATTTTTCGGGCTTTATTTTCAAAGATAATAAAAACAAATCCTATTATCCGCGCGGCGCCAGAAGGTCTTGACGCGCAAAACGATTTCGGGGCAGAGCTTTCAGAGAGCATACTGAAAGAACAGTATACAAAATGGAAACGGTTTGGTTTAAATAGCCGTAACGCCTTCTGGCTTCTTATGACAGGAAACGCGTTTTCAAAAAACGTATTCAATCCTAAAAAAGGAGCGCTGATTCCAACAGCTTCCGGAGCTGAAGCTTTAAGAAAAGGGGAAATAGAAACAGAAGCAATATCGCCTTTTGAAGTATATCAGCCTATGAATGTATTAAGTATTGAACACGCGCCTATTGCCATGCAAACAGTTCTTATGTTAAGGAAAGACGCCATGGCACAATTTAACATGATAAAGAAAGGAGAAGGTTCGGTAGATACAAATATATGGAGAAACAAGCTGCTGCTTTCTGGATCCCCTTTTGAAATAACGTACACATCAACAAGCAGCGAAGACTATATAGAAATGATTATTGTATATGAACGGCCAACAGATGAACATCCAAAAGGCAACATGTATATAATGACAGACAAACAGATAGTAAAAGATTACGGAGAACTGGACATTCCAGACAATGAAATTCCTCTGTGTCAGGGAAAATTTATTGAAACCGGGTTTGCTTTTGGAGAAACGCCTATATCCTTTCTTGTTCCTATTGATAGGGAAATATCTTTATACCGCGGGCAGTTGGCCGTACACGCAGAAAAGCTCGCAAATCCAATACCTTGTCTTCCTTACAAATCAAAGATATCAAGCGAAGAGTTTGGAAACAGACACGCAAAAGTATTCAGGTATGATGAACGTACCGGGAAACCCTTCTGGCTACAGCCAGCAGAAATGTCACAGTATTTTTTTAATAACCTTAACCGGCTTGAAATGGATATGCAGGATATAGCGTCTATACATGACCCGTCCATGGGTAAAAGACCAGAAGGCGTGAGAAGCGGGCTTCATCAGGCATATATGTCCGAAGAAGACGACCAGCAGCACAGCCCTACAATAGATAATTTCTTTAACATGTATGTATCGCTTGGAACAAAGCTATTAAAGCTTTCAAAAAAACATTATAAAGAAACAAGGTCAATAAAAATATTTGGAAAAGAAAATATATATTATGCAAAGTTTTCCGGAAAAGACCTGCAGGAAAATCCAAACGTTGATATTTATGTAGCTGGCGGTATGCCTTCAAACAGAGTAGCGAAACAAAGTATGGTAATGCAGCTTACGGCCGGAGGCATGATTACTACAAACGAAGGCAGAGAGATACTTGAATTCGGAGAAATGGACCCAATATTCCGAAAAGATTATAAAGATAAGGTAAGACAGCGCATAGAGATCCAGAAAATAAAAGACAAGAAGCTTAAAGAGGTAAAAGTTACAAGGCTTGAAAATCATATTATACATATACGCGTTGTAGTTGACTGGATAAAATCTTCAGAGTTTGAAACTTCAATGGATGAAGAACAAAAAGAATTTACGTTTAAGCACCTTGAAGAGCATGTAAAAGCGCTTGTTGAGTTATTTACAACGGCTCCTGTACTTGCTGCTACATGTATGGACGCGACACACATTGACCAGCGTTTCGTTCAGTTCCTGTCAAGTGAAATTGAACTTTACCAGAAAAGACAGGCGTATATGGAACAGAAGCGAGCGGCAAAGCTTGCAGCGGCAAAGCAGGCAGCGCAGGCAGAAAACAGAGAGCTGTCTCCGGAAGAAGAAGGAGACATAGGAGCTGAAGCCGGTAATCAGGCCGCGGATGAATTTGAGCAAGAACAGCGGAACAAAGCACAGTCTGTGAGTGGAGTTCCGCCACAGATAGCAATGCTTCAAAAAATGATGAACCAAACAATGCAAGGACAAGGCGAGGGACAACCGCCCGAAGAAGGAGGCCAGTAATATGAGCACAGCAGTTGCGGAACCGGAAAGTGAATCGGATTGGGATAAGAAAAAGAAAGCCATAAAAGAGAAAGGAAAGGTTTTGCTTTCAAAAGGCATAAAAGAAATTGTTATGGAAGCTGCAAAATCAAACGCAAAGACAAGGGTAACAATAAGCCTTACTGTAACCAGCGGCGGAGAAATAGAAGTAGACGACCTTTATGTAAACAAAGACACTGACCCAATAGACCTTCTTGACAGAATCAGGGACGGGAAGTATAATGCCGACAAGAAAGGGAATGAAGAGGAAAAAGAAAATTCTTTAGTTTTTTCACAGCGTATGAAAGAAAAAGAGGAATCAAATAAAGAATAGCGAGGAATTAAAAAATGCCAAACGAAACAGGAATACCTGCAGCAGGCACAGGCGCAGCCCCAACCGCAGGTGATCAAAGCGGAGCCAACCAGCAGCCACCAGCCCAGACAGGCGCAGGCGCTGACGCGGGAAATGGCGGATTCGCCATTACACCGGACGCATTTGACGCGAACGAAGTAGTAGATTTAGGAGACGGAAAGACGGCGAAGTGGTCCGACCTTATTGAGGCGGGCAAAAAAAATCTTGCAGCAGCAGCGCAGGCGGCAGGCCAGCCACCGGCAGGAGCTGAAGCGGGAGCAGGAGGACATGGATCAGACCCTAATGCACCTTATGCGAATCCGGCGGTTCAGGCGCAAATGGCTACCATGAAAGCGGTATTTGACCTTGCTGCAAAATCTGCCGTTCAGAACTATCCTAAAGCTACAGTGAACGAAATCCGTTTGTATATGCAGGCGGACCCAAAAGCAAGTTTTGAAAAGATAGAAGAGTACGCAAAGAAAATACACGAGCAGAAAATAAAAGATATTGACGCAGGTGTTCAGGAATATCTGAACGCAAAAGCAAAAGAGGCAGCAGGCGGTCCTTTACTTTCAACGAATGGAACACCGTCCCCTGCCGGCGGCGCTGATACCAACGAAGACCTTGACAGCCCTTCATTGGGTGACAAGATTAAAGGGTATTTTAAGCGTAAATAAAGAATAGCGAAAAAAAATTCAAGGATAAAAACATGGGACCTATAGCGTTAACAGACATAGACGGACTTCTCAAAGACGTATTACGTGAACCAATCGTAAACCAGATCAACAAAGAAACAATGATTTTGAACCAGATAGAAGCCGGAGTTGATGATTTTGATATTGCCGGCGAAACAATTAAACATCCGGTAATGCTTACCCGCAATACAAAAATGGGATTCAGGCAGACCGGAGCGTACATGCCTTCAGGCGGTAACGCAAAAGTAAAACAGGTTACAAGCAACCCGGTTTCTCTTTATGCCTATGTTGAATTTGAAGGACAGGCAATAAGGAGAACGCTTAATCAGGAAGGAGCGTTTGAAAAGCTTCTGCAGTTTGAGCTTAAAAACGCAGCTGAAAGCTGCCGCATGGAAATAAACAGGGCGTCTTATGGCTTTGGCCGTGGAGACCTTGGTATTCTTGACGGAGCTCCGGTAGGCAATGTTATCACCGTTGAAAGTGATACGATTGCACACATTGCACCGAACATGAGCTGGTTTGAAGAAGGCATGGAACTTGAAGCCTATGACGCAGCCACGCTTGCAACAAGGCGCGGGACATACGTTATAGATACAATCAGCCCGGACACAAGAGAAATTACGCTTGTGGATTCAACCGGATTGCAGGACGGGGATTACCTGTTTGTAAACAGGAACAAGGGAAATGAGCCTATGGGCTTCCTTGGATTTGCCGATAACGGTACTTATGTGCCTAATCTTGGCGGAGTATCAGAAACAGACTTCCACCGCTGGAATGGACATGTTGATACAGCTGTAGCTGTAAGAGCCATAACAGAAGAAATGCTTCAGAACATGATTACAAAAATAGAAAGAGCCGGGCAGGGTCAGCTTATAATGACCACCGAAGCTATCCGCAATAAGATAGCCCGCCTGATAAAATCCACAATGGTACAGCCGCAGACGCTGGACCTTAAAGGCGGATTCAAGGCTCTGTCTTACAACGGATATCCGATATGGCACGACATTTACGCGCCTTATGGAACAATCTTACACGGGATAATGCAGTACGTTAAGATTCATCAGGCTTTCCCGCAGAAAGACAAAAAGTTCAACGCGTTTATGTGGGATGATCTTGACGGTTCAATTCTTCACGGCGTAAGAGACACAGACGTATTCTGGGCGAAATCTGTTATGGACTATAACCTGACGACAAAGAGAAGGAACGCTTTCGGCAGAATAGACATGATAGACGCTAACCTGTAATTTACCCCGGGGTCCCGGATAAGGATTAAAAATCTTTAGCCGGGGCCCTATAAAAAGGATAAATAATGTTCGGAAAAAAAATAACGAAACCGAAACTGTGCAAGAACAAAGTAGAGCTTGAACAACGCTGGAGTGAAGCGCTTAAAGACATTGATAGCACAAACGAGAGAATAAAAAATGAATCTTTAAGAGACACTGTCGCAGCGGGAAAAGCTTTATTCAAAGAGAAAGCTCCATACGTATTTTCCAAACGCGTAAACTTCATGATAAGCGGAATGAAAAAAGAAAAGATAAGCATATCAACATGGCTTTGGAGAACACAGATTAAGCTTGAAGCACAGTTTCCTATCATCCGGACAATATTATCTTTTGTAAGAAGAATAAAACAGAAAACAAAAAAGAAGGAAATACTATGGCCACAACGGTAGGCGAATTCAAGAAGCGCATACAGGCAGCAACAGACTTTAACCCACGCTTAACAAGTGAGGTTTTGCTGCGTTATGTAAGGTCTTGGATAAGGAAAATGGCCATAAGGTCCGAAGCGTTTAAGCGTTCTTATGATGTAGCAGTAGGAAGCAGTGGAGAACGCGAATACATTTTTCAGACAGAAGATAATATAATAAGCGTAGACAAGCTTGAATATGGTTCAAGCGAAGATTTTCTGCAGACAAAACAAACACAGCAGAAAATAGACAAGCTATATTACGAAACTGATATGCGGACGGATGTAAGTTCCGGCGTTCAAGGTCTTGTAATAAGGCTTAAGTTTGAACCAACTATAGGATATTGGTTGCGTCCAATATGCAGCGTTATCCCGGACGGGGACCTTTCAACTATATGGGCTGACGAAGCAAACGTATTTACTTCTGTGATTCCTGAGACATGGGTTGACGCGCTTGAAGAATGTGTTGTTGCTTCATGGAAAAAAGAATATGACAGGGACAAATTCACACTTTCTTACATCAAAGATTGCGAAGACGAAATAGAAAGAATTGCACAAAGACAAAACGAAAGATTAGATATTTTATA
>JAQVQT010000101.1 GCA_028701435.1 Smithellaceae bacterium
CCGCTCCTGATGGGAATCGATTTCTTTCGGGATGTCGTGGCCTTTCAAAAAAAATACGCCCGGACCGGACAGATCATTGAAAATTCCCTGCAAACCAACGGCCTGCTGCTCGATGCCCCGTGGTGCGAGTTTCTCCGCCAAGAAAACTTTCTGGTCGGCGTCAGTCTTGACGGCCCGGCGGAGATTCACAACTTTTACCGGAAGGATTACGCCGGGCGCGGCAGCTTTGAAGGCGTCATGCGGGGTATCGGCCTGATGCAGCAGCACGAAGTCTCGTTCAATATCCTGTGCCTGCTCACCGACCAAAACATCCAATCGCCACTGAAACTCTATGATTTTTTCTTAAGCAAGGGTTTTAAATTTCTTCAATTCATCCATTGTTTTGAAACGAACCCACAGACGGGTGCGCTGATGCCCTTTTCCGTTCGCGCGGAAGAAACGGGCGCATTCTATATCCAACTGTTCGACGAATGGTTTGAAAAAAACTTCTATGATGTTTCCATCCGGTTTTTTGAAGACCTGCTTTTATATCTTGTCGACGGAGTTAAGGCGTCGTGCTGTTATCAGAAAACCTGCTCCAGCTACCTTGTCGTCGAGCACAACGCGGACTGCTATCCCTGCGACTTTTTCGTCTCCAGGGAGTGGAAAATCGGCAACCTGCTGGAGAGCCGGCTGCCGACGCTGATGAATAACACCCGGCGATCCGCCTTTGCCAGACTAAAGTCCGACTGGCCGGAGGAGTGCAAAAACTGCACCATTGTTTCTTTTTGCATGGGGGACTGCACAAGGTTCAGATTCCGCCGGGATTCCGGCTATAAGAACGTCAGTGAATACTGCTCCGCCGTTAAAATGGTTTATCATCACATTGAGCCGCATCTGCCCGAAATCAAAAAACGGGTTGCCGCTTTCCGCAGCGGGCGAATGTAAGTGTGGCCGAAAACCGGTTGACACAAAAGGGGGTTGCTTTTATACTTCCTCACGTTTTTAAGAATACCGAACAGCCGCGATTCGCGGCGTTCGGCGGGAGAAAAGGATCTCCACCCGTGACCTTGAATTTTTGAGGACCGTTCCATGGAGAAAAAGCCGGTATTCCAGCGAATCGTTTTTCCTGCAGCGGTTGTTCTTGCCCTGATGATCGTCTCGATAAATCTTTACAACGCAAGCCGCTGGTGGGAGCCTCCCCTTCTTCAAGCCATCTTCATTCATCTTTCGGCGCTGGGCATGTTTGCCAGCATCTGGCTGGGCGCCATGATCGCCAATACCCTGGCCTTCTTTAGGGGCGCCACCTTCGGCGAGCGGCTGCTGGTCTGCCTGGTGACCCCGATGGTCTGGGATGCAAAAGTCCTCTCCGATTTCATCGGCATCTTTTCCGGCGCGGAAGTTCTTTATGCCTGCTTCCATGCCGTCATTATGGGCCCGATTTTTGTCGCACTTTTGTGTATGGGAATTTCCGAAATCTGGTGCAGAATCATTTATCGCAGGCACACCGGCGACCGTTCCGTAAAAATCATGGATTTCAAATCGGGGCTGGTGCTGATCGTCGGCTTTGTCATGACCTTCCTTCTGCTATACAATGGCGGGCATAGTTTCTACTACTTGTATATGGATATGTACTCCAGAATTTTCTTAAATCCGGGAGGCATGCAATGACCGGCCAGGAAAAAGATTTGTTCACAAAAGAGCTGTCCCGGCGAAAGGTCCTGAAGCTCGCGGGAACCGCGGCGCTTGCGGGAATGATGGGACCGCTTGCGGCCAGACGGCTATGGGCGGGCGAAAAAAAACCCAACATCCTTTTTATCCTGACCGACGATCATCGCTACGATGCTTTCAGTTGCATGGGCCATCCCGTGGTGAAAACCCCCAACCTGGACCGCATCGCCAATGAAGGCGCCAATTTTCACAACACCTTCGTGACGACATCGCTATGCAGCCCGTCGCGCGCAAGTTTTCTTACGGGCCAGTACGCACACACGCACGGCGTGGTTACGAATCACACCATGTGGAATGACCGAAATGTTACCTTCCTGGAGCTCGTCAAAAAGGCCGGCTACGACACGGCCTTCATCGGCAAGTGGCACATGCCGGGCGACCGCCTGCCCCAATTACGAGGCGTCGATGAATTCATCACCTTCACCAAGGAAGGCGGCCAAGGCGTTTATTACGACTGCCCGCTGGTCATCAAAGGCGTCGAGACGCCGCGGCCGGGCAAGTACATCACCAACGACCTGACGGATTTCGCCCTTCAGTTCATCGAAAAGAAAAGAAAGAACCCCTTTTGCCTGTATCTGTCGCACAAGGCCGTGCATTTCGGCTTTCGCCCTCCGGAGCATCTGAAAACGCTCTATGCGGGCCAGGATCTTCACCTGCCCCCCGAATCGGACACCTGGGTGACGCTCACGAACAATAATATTTTTGTCGGCGCGCCGATGCCTATGAATATGCTCTACCGCAATTATCTGCGGGTCGTGGCATCGGTTGACGAACAGGTGGGTCGTCTGCTTGAGTCGCTGGAACGGATGGGCGAGCTGGATAATACCGTCATCGTTTATGCGGGCGACAACGGACACCTCTTCGGCGAGCACGGACTCTACGACAAACGCAACGCCTACGAGGAGTCGATGCGGATTCCTTTCTTTATCCGTTATCCGAAGCTGGTGAGACAGACCGGCCGAAGAGACCAGTTGGTCCTGAACATCGACCTGGCGCCGACGCTTCTGGAGATCATCGGCGCGGAGATTCCGGCTTCCATGCAGGGCCGGAGCATGGCGCCCTTTTTAAAAAATCCTTCCCTTGAAGGGAGGGACGCTTTCCTTTATGAACATTTTCCGGTCTTCCCGATCCCGATTCCCGGCATCACGGCCGTCCGGACAAAAGACTTCAAATACATCCACTATCAAAAAGGCACCTGGCGCGATCAGCTCTTCGATCTTCGAAATGATCCGCGGGAGCTTCACAACATCATCGAGACGAAAGCCGGAAAAGAGGCATTGCCCGGTCTGCATAAGAGGCTGGAACGGCTCAAAGAAGAAACCCGTTACCGATTTTTCACACACGGCTGACCGGACACCAAATCGTCTGATCAAACACATCGCAGCAAGCTGCGGAGAATCAACGCTCATCCCGCCAAAGCGGGATTGAATCTATTGCGTCAGGGTAAAGTCGATGCCGCCGATAGGCACCCAGGACGATTCCTCCCAGGCGGGTTTGTCTCGCTCCCGAAGCAGGAATTCGATGCGATAACGCCCCGGTTTCCTGACGTCAAAAGCGAAAAGAACAGCTCCCGGATTGTTGCAATACGAACTTGTGCGGTATTGCGGATTCTGCCCATTGTTATCCCCGTCGGGATGTTTAAGGATATACCCGAAAACATACAACGGCAGATTGTTGGAATTGACGTAAGTGCCGACGGGCGGTCCCTCCAGCATTGCGCCGAACTTGTGTCCTTTGCCCCACGCATTCAGAGCTTCCTGGACGGAAAAAGTGTTCCGGACATCCATCGCTCTAATTTCTTTGTCATAAGTATTCGGACCTATGGAAACTTCGTCATAAATCCCAATCCCCCAGCTCTTCAATTTCCATTGTTTGTATTGAAAAGAAGGAACGGGAAATCGATGGCCGCCTTTTCCGGGTGAACGGACATCCGATGACGGGGGCTGTTTTTTTCCATCGGTGAAGGCGATGGAATATTCCCTTACGGAAACTTCTCTTTTGGACTCCCTTTCTATAATCGCCGTTCTGACTTTCCATGTGCCGAACGCCGGAGATAACTTGTTCGGACTCCTGTCATAGAAAAAAACGGGGAATGTCAATTTCTCTTCGGCATAGCCATCGTCGTTAAATCCGTAAGTTGTATTCCAAACCTCCGAGCCGTCGGGTCGGAAGACCTGTGTTTTAAAGTTGTAGTCAAAAGTTCCGAACCGGTTCAAGATGCTCTGCTTTTGCACACGAAACCAGAACGTTACTTCTTTATTGGCGTCACGAGCATCCCTGTCAAATGCCCACAAGCTTTGGCCGGGATTCATGCCTGCGCCAAGCACGACCGGCTGGGCAAAGACTGTCGGCGTTGTTGCCGACAAACAAAAGAGAAACGTCAAAAGGATTGCCGTCTTTTGAAGAATTATTTTCATGTTCAAACCCCCATTTCTTTGACCTGCTCTGAATACTTATACTGAATTTTTATAAAGTTCATTTTTCAATTATTTTCAATTAAAATGTTGCATCAGAAAAAGCATTACAGAGCGGCATAAAAATATCGGGCGTTTGAATTGTGACAACATACCTTTATATCTTTGTCCCTTCGGTGAGAATCTTCAGATAGTCGTTATACACAAAACGTTTATCACGTTTTTTCCCTGTCGTTTCCCTGAGAATTCCCGCTTTTTCCAATTGCGACACAATGGTTGAAGCCGCCTGATAGGATATGTCAAACTGCCCGGCTGTCTGCCCGATCGAAACGACAGGGGTATAGAACAATTGCTCCAGAATGCCGACGGCAATGGGAGATGATATTTTCTTTTCCCACAGCAAACGGCGATGCCTGGACTGAAGCTCAAGAATCTGCCTTGCCGTATCCATGGCAGAACCCGCAATGTCAACAACGCCTTTAAGAAAGAAATCAACCCACTGTTCATAGTTTCCTGTGTTCCTGACCATGTTCAGCCGATCATAGTATTCCTGGCGATTTTTTTTAAAGTAATAACTGAGATACAATAGCGGTTTATGCATGACCCCCTTCCAATACAGGAAAAAGGTGGTCAGCAGACGTCCCATACGACCGTTACCGTCGAGAAAGGGATGGATCGTTTCAAACTGGTAATGGATCAGGGCGCAATCAATGAGCACCGGCAATTTTGTTTTGCCGTGAAAGTAACGCTCCAAATCGCCCATGGCCCCCATGGCTTCGTGAGGAGGCGGAGGAACAAAGGAGGCCTCATTGAGGGTGCAACCTGAGGGACCGATCCAGTTCTGCGATTGCTTGAATTCACCAGGGGACCGTTCACTACCCCTTACGCCTTCAAGAAGTATGGCGTGGATTTCCTTGAAGAGGCGCAGGCTCATCGGCAAGGTCTGAAGACGTTCGATTCCGTAATTCATCGCTTTCACATACTTGACAACCTCCGTTACCTCATTGAGATTTTCGAGTTTATCACCGCTCTCATAGGCGAGAAGATCATCCAGAGAAGCCTGAGTACCCTCGATCTGGGAACTGAGGAGCGCCTCTTTTTTCACGTACATGGCAATAAAAAGAGCGTCATTAGGCAATATTTCCGCCAGACCGTCGAGCCGTGCCAATGCCATGTCGGCGCGGGAAAGCAGATTCTGGAGTTCGCCTTCCATCCTGAGCGCCGGCTTCGGAGGTAAAGGTGTCGGAATAAATGCCCGATAACCGGTCGGCTGGTTTATATAGGCACCGCTTCTTGGCATGTCGCACCTCACTATTCAAGAATTGTTGAATAGCATACCAATCTTGTCCACGTTATTCAAGAATTATTGAATAACACCCCTCTTCTGCCGCCCCTATTTCCAGATCCTGGAATTTGAAACTTTCTGATAACTCTTCAATTTTGAACACTACTTGTTGTGTTATTATTCATTGCAACCACTATATATTGATTATTTCCTTGATTTTTTATGATTACATGATATCATCACGCTCAAGTTGAAATAAAGAAGATGATTGTCGCCGGAGAACCGCTGCTAATGGCGAGATAGTTGACGGGTCATCGAAGAGACAAAAAGAAACATTTGTAATTGCGTTACAAGCGCCAGTTGGAGCGGTTACAAAGGTTAACATAATTTGAAACCATCATTGGAAAGGCGGGTCATAAGTGATCCGCCTTTTTTCATTTAGAAAGCTTATTGAGATGCTAACGTCGGAAGGTTAAAGAAATTTATTCGATAAAAACAGAAAATTGCTAATAAAATGGAGGCAGTGTACGTGAATCGAATTCGATCCGGCCATGATATTATTCCGTGATTTTATATACTTGCAATGGGATAACGGGTTAAGGTTAAAGAAGGGTTAAAAGGTAAGACTTGCTTCCTGCAGGCGAGCATTAAAGCTTTTTTGCCATATTCTTTCTTTCATTCCACAATAAATAAGGTTTGTGTCTGGTATCCACAGAAAAATCAATTTGATAAAATTCCCTTTGATGTTTTATCAATACCCTATCAATAACATGCTTATATTCCTGCTGTTTCGAGGACCGTGTGGCCGAAATCTTCTTGACACACAAGAGGCCGCCGAATATACTCCATGCCACAAAATGGAAGTTCTTATCAATACAATTGCCCGGATGATTGTTTATGAGCGAGAGGAGAATAATATGATAAAAAAAATGTGGTTGTCCGTTGTTTTCGTTTTCATCTTTGCCGCTCATGTTTTTGCCGCCGGTTTTGAGCCCGGGGTCAATGTGCGGGCCGTTGAAATGGATGGTACGGAAATTGTGGGTGTTATTGCCAATTACGAAAATGCCGTTCCCGAGGTTTCCTGCCTGGATAAGGCCGGTTCTTATTTCAAATTGCCCTTAAAGGATATCAAAAGGATCACTCACGTATCAGGGCAGACCTATATGACCGGAGGAGGGACGAAACTGCCGGTTCTAAGTTTTGAAATGGTTGATGGACAGACGATCCTTGGCGGTCTTAGTTCTCATGGCATTGTAAAAATCGACATGGGTTACAAGGGAAAAAGGAATCTCTGGTTGACGGATAAAAGATATAAAGTAGTCGAAGTGGTTGAAACAGGAAGAGCGGATTCGAACGGGC
>JAQVQT010000102.1 GCA_028701435.1 Smithellaceae bacterium
CGGCACCGTAAACTGCTCTTTGAAACGGCCGCGCCGCAGATCTGCGAGTTGCGGCTGGTGACAAAAGACGCCGCCCCCGTCTGGGTGCGCATCGATACGATCGCGGCGCAGGACGCCGACGGTGCCCCCGTATGCCGCGCCACAATGATCGACATCACCGAACACAAGCAGGCGGGGTTAGCGCTGCGGGAGAGCGAAGAAAAACATCGCATCCTCTTTGAGAATGCCGGTGAAGCCATTTATGTCGCCCAGGACGGCAAGGTGGTGTTCTCAAATCCCATGACGACTATGATCACCGGTTATTCAAATGAGGAACTCACGTCAAGGCCATTTGTCGATTTCATTCATGCGGATGACCGCGACATGGTCAGGGACCGGTATGTCAGACGCCTCAAGGGTGAGGACATTCCCCGGCGCTACGCTTTCCGGGTTCTTCATAAAAACGGCGGTTTCCGGTGGGTGGATTTGGATACCATCCTGATCAACTGGGAAGGAAGACCCGCTACGTTGAACTTTATGGCCGATATCACGGAGCGCAAGCAGGCGGAGGAGGCGCTGCATCAGAGTGATGATAAGTACAGATTACTATTTGAAAATGCAGGAGAAGGAATATTGATCGCTCAAGAAGATAGGATTAAATTTGCCAATCCGGCCCTCGAAAATATTTTAGGATATCCGAGGGATATTATCACCAGCAAACCATTTGTATCGTTTATTCACCCGGATGACCGTGCCATGCTCGTTGACCGTCACGTGCGGAGGATGAGCGGCGAACCGGTGGAAACCGGCTATCGTTTCAGAAGCATTGCCTCCGATGGAACACAGCGATGGCTGCATATTATTTCACGGCTCACTTCCTGGAATGGAATGCCCGCCTCTTTGAGTTTCGTCATGGACATCACTGACCACAAACGGGCGGAGGATGAATTGAGGGCGAGTGAGGAAAAATATCGTTTGATTTTTGAGCATTCGCCTCTGGGTATTTTATCCTTTGACGAAGAAGGCACTATCATTGCCTGCAATGACAATTTCGTCAAAATTATCGGATCTTCGCGAGAAAAACTCGTGGGTCTCAATATGCTCAAACTGCCCGACGAAAAAATGGTTTTAGCTGTGAGAAATGCGCTTCAGGGGAGCCCCGGAATTTATGAAGACGACTATTCTTCCGTAACCGCAAAAAAGACTACGCCGATCAGGTGTTTTTTTGCACCGATGGACTTGGGCGGAGGACGAATTTCCGGAGGGGTAGGAATTATCGAAGACATTACCGAGCGCAAGCAGGCGGAGGAGGCGCTGCGGGAAAGCGAAAAACGGTTCCGAGTCGTGCAGGAAATATCTCCCGATGGATTCACCATTCTTCATCCCTTGAGAAACGAAAAAGGTGAAATTGTTGACTTTACATGGATTTACGAAAATCAGACAATCGCACGTATTAACGGAACAGATCCACAAGAAGTAATAGGCAAACGGCTTCTGGACCTTTTTCCAACTCATAATGAAACATCGGTTTTTGAAGCATATATTCATGTAGCCAACACAGGAAACCCACAGATTATTGAAGAAGTCTATGTAGGAGAGATAGTTTCAAGGCCGACATGGCTGCGTCTCGTCGTTGTATCGATGGGTGAAGATATTGCAATTAATGCACAGGACATCACCGAACGCAAGCATGTTGAGGAAAGCCTTCGACAGGCTGAAGAAAACTACCGCAGCATTTTTGAGAATGCCCAGGAAGGGATTTATCGAACCACGCCAGAAGGAAAATTCCTCATGGCCAATCAGGCCATGGCGCACATTCTGGGATACGATTCCCCTGAAGAATTGATGGGCGACATGGCCGACATCACAAAGCGGCTCTATGTCAATGCCGGGGAACGCGAAAACGCCATAGAACGGATCGAACGAAAAGGCTTCGTGAAGGATGATGAACTTCAATTCTACCGGAAGGATGGGCGCAGAATCTGGGTTTCCCGGACCATGCAGGCCGTTCGGGACGAGTGGGGGAAACTTCTGTGCCTTGAAGGGCTTGTTACAGATATTACGGATCGGAAAAATAGTGTGGATCAACTGAGAAAGGCCCTGGGCGGAACGATTCAGGCCATCGCCTCGGTGGTGGAAACCAAAGATCCCTATACGGCAGGCCATCAACGCCGTGTGGCCGATCTGGCCCGGACCATTGCCAGAGAGATGGGTCTCTCCCAGGAGCAGATCGAAGGTCTCCGTGTCGCCGGCATCATCCATGACATCGGGAAAGTCTCCGTTCCCGCCGAGATCCTCAGCTCGCCCAGGAAATTAACAAGCCTGGAGTTCAGCCTGATTAAAATCCATGTGCAAGCCGGGTACGATATTCTGAAGGACATTGACTTTCCCTGGCCTATAGCCAGGATGGTCCTGGAACACCATGAGCGGATAAACGGGTCGGGGTATCCCAACGGTTTGACCGGAGACCAGATTCTTCCGGAGTCCCGAATTCTGGCGGTGGCGGATGTGGTGGAAGCCATGGCAACGCACCGTCCTTACCGGGCTGCATTAGGGCTGAATGCCGCTTTGGAGGAAATTACCCAAAACAAGGGAGTCCTCTATGATCCGGAGGCAGTGGATGCCTGTCTGCGCCTTTTCCGGGACAAAGGCTATGAAATCAAGGTTGCATGAATTCCGGGGACACTTAATTATTTTCTTTTTGAAGCCTGCCTTTGGTTTTCCGGCCGTAAACGCGTTTATGGGCCTGGCGGGAAGGGACAAAGTTTGCCTTCAATCTTTTTGACGTTTATTTACTTGCCGCCCAGCGCTTCTTTGATTTTGCCGCGGTTCTTGATGGCTTCGCCGACGCGGGAAAGCGCGAGGGTGATGTCGTCATCGGGTTTGCCCAGTATTTTATCGGACTGCCGGTAAAGATTCAGGGCGGCGTCCAGGTCACCCCGGCTTTCCGCGCAGACGCCCAGGTTGTACAAAAGCGCGTAGGAGGCGGGGGCAAGGTTGCGCGCCTGTCCCCAGAGTTCGCAGGCGCTGTCCATGCGGCCTTTGTCTGCGTAATCCATGCCGCGCTTGAGGAGATCTTTTGCTTCCTTCGATTCGATGCCGTCCGTGGAATCGATCAGGCGGATTTCCCGGGTGATGTAATAGGGGGCGATATCACGCCGGAACTGGTTTTTGACGGAGGCTTTGGCCTGCTCCAGAAGAACGGTTTCGCTCTGCACGGGGTTGGTGTCTTCGCAGCCTGAAGAATTGGTCACGGCGGAGAGATTGCGGGAGTAGATCACCCGGCCGGTAGCGACGTCCACCAGCTTCGGGGACACGGCAAAATTGGCGACGCGCTTCGTACAGCGAACATGGTAGTAGCGCCAGTCAACGCAGGGGCCCTGATAGGTTCGCCCTTTTTCGTCCCTTCTCATTTCATACCGCCGGCAGACGGAGCGCCTTTCCGCGTAGGAGCTGTCGTCGTGCCGGTTTTGCGTGACGACGCCCGTGTAGATTCCCTGAGCGCCGATCATTTTGCCCAGTTTCACGGCTGTTTTCGGGTCCACCAGACCGCTGTGCGAAAATTTCATTTCGCTGACGACCTTATCCACGGAAGCGCGGTCCACCAGCGTGAAATACGGTTTATCGTCGATGCCGATTCCCGCAAGCACACCTTCAATTTCCGCGGCAAATTCCGGTCCGCCGGGACCGTTGAACGGCAGAACCGCCACGGCTTTGGTCAGGGACGCTTCGTGGTATTGCGCGGGCTGAAGCATGTTGACGCTGATTTTTGTCGCGCAGCCGGACACCATCAGGAGGGTGACCAGCAAGATTGCCGAAACCAGAACAGAATGACTACCGTACCTTCCGCGCGAATGGAACATCGCCGCCTCCTTTTATTGTTTGAAATACTCCAGCGTCAGGGAGTAGGGCGAGAAGTTGACGATTTTAAAGCCTCCCTTTTGCTGGATGCTGTTGGCCAGATACAGGGTGTTTTCCGGATAGCTGACCACAAAGGACCCCATTTCCTTTTCTTCCACCCCCGCAACCCAGACGATGTTTTGCAGGATGCCCTTGACTTCCAGCACCGTGTCCAGATCCTTCACGCCCGCCACCTGCACGGCAATCTTTTTGGTGTTGCCCTCAATGTATTGCCCGACTTTGTCCAGGAGCGCAGGCGTCAGGGTTTCCGCCAGTTCCTGCATGGCTTGAGCCGCCGCGTCCTCGACGCTGTTGGCGAGCGCCCGGGCCTGTTCCACGCCCGTGGTGAGGATTTCCATGTTGCCGGTTTTGTTGTTTTTGGAAAGAATCCGGTAAGTGAGCCGAACGGTGACGTGGTTGAAGGGCATGGAGAGACCGTAGCCGATGTCTTCGCCTTTTTTGGTGGAAATGGTGTAGTCCACCTTCCCGATGATGATCAGGTTCGACAGGAACTTGTATGTCAGGCTGCGCATGGACAGGGTTTTGCCGGTGCGAACGGCGCTTTCGACGTCTCTGGCGTTTACCGCGTGCGTGGGCGCGACGTCCACCACGGTGTAGCCCTGCTCGGTCAGCTTGCCGATCAGGGTTTCGGAAAGAATGTTCTTTTCTTCAAATTCATCTCCGCGGCGCCCTGGCTTCCGCGCCGGAATGAAAAGAGCGATGGAATTGTTCAGCCCCATCTGTGAAACGGCGTCCCGGGCCTGGGACGGCACGACGCAGGCGTTGATTTTCACGTTCAGAATGTCATCCTTCACGGATTCGTCGAGCACCTGATAGTTTTTTACCATGCCGCCCGCCTTGGTTTTCATTACGTCTTCGACGAGGGTGAAGTTCTGTACCAGACTGCCGGCCTTGACTTCCGTCCCGGCGACGTTTTCAATCGCCGTCCATTTGGCGCGGGCCACGGCCTCCATTTTAGCAGAGGGCCTGTCGTTGTTGACGATCAGCGCTTCGCCGACCGCGTGAACGCATTTGGTCTGGGCCGGCGCGTCAGGGACGGAAATGCAAAGCAGGCAAAGCAAAGAAAGAAAAAAGGATGACATTTTCATGAGGCCACCTCTTGATAAAGGGTACGAATCAGCAAAAAAATAAAGATGCAACTTCCTCTGAAGCTTGAAGGAAACTAGCACAAAGAAGGGCGCTTTTCAATTTATTTGCCGATGCAGAAGCTGGAGAAAATCCGGGACAGAACATCCTCCGGGACGTTTTTTCCGGTGATTTCGTCCAGCGCATTCAGGGCTTCGGAAAGTTCAAAGGCGGCAAATTCCGAAGACTGGCCGGTGGTGAGGCAGTTTTGGGCCTCCCGAAGGCGGGCAAGGGCCTTTTCCAACGCCAGTTTGTGGCGCAGCCGAGTGATCATGACGCCCTCGGCTGGGGTTTCGCCGCCTGTTGAACCGGTCAGGGCTTTCTTGAGGTCCTCCAGTCCGTCGCCGAATTTTGCCGACAGGCTCAAGAGAGGTTTGCCGTAAAGGGGATGATCGGGAAGCCGGTTGTTCCAGGCAGGCGGCAGATCGCATTTATTGACGGCCGTCAGGATTTTGACGTCATAGTTTTGGCTTTGTTCCATGATCTGGAAATCTTCATCCGTCAGCGGTTTGCTGCCGTCGAACAGCAGCAGGAGAATATCGGTCTCTTCCATTTGCCGCCAGACCAGATCGATGCCTTCTTTCTCAATGGCATCCGTGGGCGGGCGAATGCCGGCGGTGTCCGTCAGGTGAACGCAAGTGCCGTCCAGAGTTACGGTTTCCGTAATCAGGTCCCGCGTGGTGCCGGGGATGTCGGTCACGATGGCTTTTTTCCTGCCGGCCAGCCGGTTGAGCAGGCTGGACTTGCCCACGTTGGGTTTGCCGGCGATGACCACGCGGAGGCCCTCAGTGAATAACCGGGCCTGATGGTAGGTTGACAGGAGCTGCTCCATGCCGGCGTCGGCCCGAAGAATCAGCCCGGAAACGGAGGGAATTTCCCTGTCGGATACATCCTCTGAAAAATCAATGGCGGCTTCCAGATGGGCGAGAGCGTCAACCAGCAGCGAGCGCAGCTCATCGATTCTGCGCCCCAGGGATCCTTTCATCTGAGACAGTTCAAGCTGCAATGCCTTTGCCGATTGTGCGGTGATCATGGCGGCCAACGCTTCCGCCTGCGACAAATCCATCCGTCCGTGAAGAAAAGCGCGCTCGGAAAATTCCCCGGGACGGGCCAGACGGCAGCCCAATTTCAGGAGCTGTTCCAGGATGGTTTGCAGGATCAGGGGATTGCCGTGGCAGGATATTTCAAGAACGTCTTCGCCGGTGAAAGAATGAGGTTTACGCATCAGCGTGGCCAGCACCTCGTCCAGAACCGTTTGGCCGTCGGCCGAGACAACGTCTCCGTGATACAAATGATGACTCTGCCAGACGCAGTTGGGATGAGCGGGGCGGAATATCCGCGGCGCCAGTTCAGGGGCCAGGGGCCCGCTGACCCGGATGAGGCCCACGCCCGCCGTGCCCAAAGGCGTGGCGATGGCTGCGATCGTTTCTGTCTTTGTCACCATTCACCATTCATTAAAAGCTATCGCCGGCCGGCTCTTTCCGGCTTCTGCTTTTACCCGGGCGGAGGTTGTTTCCTTTTTTGGCCGGCAGAACGATGACCTTTCGATATTCGCCTTCGCCGCGGCTTTTGGTGATGAGTTCGTCGTCTTCCTGCAGCGCCAGATGGATGATCCGCCGGTCGTGAGCGTTCATGTGGGAAAGCGAAAGGGGTTTCTGCGTTTTCTT
>JAQVQT010000103.1 GCA_028701435.1 Smithellaceae bacterium
AGCATTGAAGCCAAAACGTTTCACTGCGAAGGAGGTTCTCTCTGCGGCCTCACGGCCGGAGACAACTACCGGCAGGCCATTGAATTTATCGTCGCCTATCAAACGATCAGCGATTATCTGGACAATCTGTGCGACCGCAGCACATCGCAGGATCCGGAAGATTTTCGCGCGCTGCATGAAGCCATGCTGCACGCCCTGACGCCGGAAGCTCCACCCGCCGCCTATTACCGGTTCCGGCCCGAGCAGGACGACGGCGGCTATCTGGACGAACTGGTGCGGACCTGCCAAATGATTCTGGGCGGCCTGCCGGAATACAACCGGGTCGCGCCGTCCATTCGGGAACTGGCCGGCCTTTACACGGATCTGCAGGTGCACAAGCATGTTCGCCCCGATGAACGGGAAGTGCGCCTGAAGAAGTGGTTTGAAAGCCACAGGGCCGGCCTTCCGGAAATGGCCTGGTACGAATTTGCCGCCGGCGCGGGATCGACGCTGGGAATTTTCTGCATGGTCTCGCAGCTGCTCCGGAAGCAGGATTCGTTACCGGTCGTCGAACGAATCCACAGGGCCTATTTCCCCTGGGTCCAGGGCCTGCACATTCTTCTGGATTATCTGATCGACCAGGAGGAGGACCGGCGCGGGGGAGATTTGAATTTTTGTTCTTATTATGAAAATCATGAACAGCTGACGAACAGGCTCGGTCATTTTTACAGCATGGCGCGGGCAAGCGTGGCGGACCTGCCCGACGCAACGTTTCACCACCTGATGATCAGCGGTCTTTTGAGCCTCTATCTGTCCGATCAAAAGGTTTCCCGGCAAAAAGACGTGCGGGCCATTGCCGGAAAATTGCTCGCTCTGGGCGGGGCTGAAACCTTTTTCTTGTACCTGCACTGCTGGGTGTACCGCAGGATCCCCTGAAGCGTGAGGCATTTTACCCCATCCATTGGGGCATTATTCCCCGTTGGGCGGCGCAGTAGGGAAGGACCTGTTCCTCTTTTAAAAATTTAGCCGTCATTCCACATGAATAGAGGTTGACAGATCAGCACGGAAACTGGCATACTCATTGCTCAAAAAAACAAGTGCGAAATGAATCAGGGTGCCGGCACTGTATGAAAAAAGTTTTGGTTTGCGCAACCGGGATTGTCTGTCTTCTGGCCGTGTTCGCTTTAGCGGCCGATAAGCCCGGCGCCTCTGCGACGCAAAGCGTTCTTCCCAAAACAGCCACCATGAACGCCCGGGGCAAAGTGGTGGAAATTTCCGAAAAGGCCGTCCGGATTGAACGAAGCATCAAAGGAAGCGCGGAAGTCATGGAGTTTGCCCTGGAAAACCCGGCCGCCGATATTGCCGTGAACGATTTTGTCAAAATCGATTACACGATCAAAGACGGTAAATTGACCGCCTCCAGAGTGGCCAAACCAAAGGCGGAAAAAAATTATAGAAAAAATGGAACAAAACAGGTAAAGGAGAAACCGGCGCCCATTACAAAGTAATGTTGGGTGCCTGCCTATAGATGAGGGGTCCCTGAATATCGACGGGTTTATTTAAAAACTATTAAAGCAAGGAGGATGTCAAAATGAAGCGTTTAGTATTGTTTGCGATCGTAGCAGTTTTTGCCTTTTGCACCATGGCCATGGCGCAGGTTTCTACCAAGGAAGAGGTTCAGTCCGGAGCCACCAAGATTTCCGACGCGGACAAAGCAGCCGTAAAAGACGCGAAGCAGGCCGCGAAGGAAAAAAGAGCCGCGAAAAAAGCGGGAACCTACAAACGCACAAAAGCAAAAGCACCCGAAAAGACAGGCGTCTCGACGGTGGATGAAGTAAAGTCCGGCGGAACGGTGGTGTCCGATGAAGACAAAGCAGCCGTGAAAGACGCGCAGAAAGCCGCGAAGGAAAAAAGAGCCGCGAAAAAAGCGGGAACCTACAAACGCACAAAAGCAAAAGCACCCGAAAAGACAGGCGTGTCCACGGTGGATGAAGTTCAGTCCGGATCAACCAAGATTTCCGACGCGGACAAAGCAGCGATCGAAGCGGCGCGCAAAGCAAAGAAGGCCAAATAAGTCTTAACGGCGACATGCGTTTTTTTGCACCTTTGGCAATGCCCAAAAGGGACGGGGGACAAAACCCGTCCCTTTTTTATTCCGGCTTTTCGCCATGGAATAGGGCGGGGGCATAAACTCTGCGTGGTTTATTTTAAGCCTTTTTGCTATAAACTCTTGCCGATGCTGAAAAAACTGCTGTCAAAAATGATCGACTACAACAACAATTTGACGCTTCGCGTCAGATTGGTTGCGCTGACCGTGGCCGGCCTGGCCCTGACCATGGGCGTCTGGGGGCTGATTCACCTGACCGCCCTGGACCGGATTCTGGTTGACCAGCAGGGAAAGCGCCTGGAAGGCGTCGCCGAAACCGTCAGCACCTTTTATCAGCACTTCCCGACCCGGCAGGGCATCGCCACGCTCGATTCCACATTGAAAGATCATCTCCAGGCCGATGTACGGCTGGCCCGCATCGACATTATGGAAATCCGGCGCAACGCCGTCAACTACGTTGCCGGCGCCAGCCGCGTTCCCTATGAATGGCCGGATCATCTCGTTGCTGAAATCGGCGCCAAGGGAAATTCTCTTTCCATGAAACTGGAAACGGAAGGAGGGCCGTCGCTGGGCCTGCTCTATCCCGTTTCCGGAGATACGAGGGACTCCCGCATTGTGGTGGGCATCATCGCTTTTTCGCGGGCCAACGCGGAAATCATGAGCCGCGCCCGGCGTCTCCTGCTGATCAGCAGCGCGGGGCTTCTGCTGGCCATTCTCCTGCTGCTCGGCGTAAGCTACGGCTGGCTCATCGCCCGGCCGCTGGAAATGATCATCAACACCATTGATGAGTTTCAGAAAGGGCGGTATGTTGAACGCATTCCCATTGCCCGCCGGGACGAATGGGGGCATCTGGCGGATCATTTCAATCAAATGGCCGATGAAATTCAAAATGTCATGGAGCGGAACGAAAACCTTACCCGCCACCTGGCGGACCGTGTCCGGGAAGAGACGCTTAACGTGATCGGCCTGCAGAAGCAGGTGGACGATTTGAAGCAGTTGACGGCTCTGGGGCACCTGACCGCCAATCTGGCGCATGATCTGGGTACGCCGCTTCATTCCATTGCCGGACTGGCCCGGCTGATGCTGGAGCGCGAAGGCTGGCCGCCGGACGTGGCGCATAAACTGAACGTGATCGTTGAACAGACGCAGCGGCTGGACCATGTGATCCAGAACGTCCGCAAGGCTACGCGTCTTCCCGAACCTCATCTGGAATTGATGACCGTCCATAAAATTCTGAGTGAAACGCTGCCGCTGGTTGAGCCTCTGATCCAAAAAAACCGGATCACCATCGAGGTCCGGCTGGAACGGTCCGTTGCGTCTTTGTATGCGGACCGCTACCGGATTCAAACCGCGCTTTTGAATATTCTGCAAAATTCCATCGAGGCCATGTCGGACGGCGGGGTTATCCGCATCTCGGCGGAAGACAACCGGGCGGCCCGAACCATTGCTATCTCGATTGTCGACAACGGACCGGGCATTGAGGCGGATCTCCTGAAAAGAGTCTGCGATCCCTTCGTCAGCTCGCATCCGGGAGAAGGCATGCGCGGCCTGGGTCTGGCCATTGTGAGGGACATCATCCGGGCCCACAACGGCCGCATGGACATTCTGAGCACGCCGGAAAGCGGCACCTCCGTCATCCTGTATCTGCGGATGGCCGATGCGGCTGCCGGTTAATTTTTTATTTTTCCTCCTGCAGGCCGTAGCGGCGGATTTTCGTGCGCAGGGTTTTGCGGTCAATCCCCAGAATCTCGGCGGCCCGGGACTGGTTCCAGTCCGTCTTTTTCAGGGCCTGAACAATCTGTTCGCGCTCAGCCTCTTCCAGAGGCGTCCATGCCGGCAGATCCGCTTGCACCCTCACGGCCGCCCGGGTCCGGAACCGGTCCGGCAGATTTTCCGGCAGAATGACCACGAACGGCGAAAGCAGCAGCGTCTGCTGCAAAACATTTTCCAGTTCGCGCACGTTGCCCGGCCAGTCATACCCCATGAGAGTTTCCATGGCCTCCGGTGAAACCCGCACATCGGGGTAGCCCAGTTTCTTCAGCATCGTCTCGATCAGCAATGGAACATCCGACCGGCGTTCCCGCAGAGGCGGAATGAGCAGACGCACAATGAAGCGATACAAAAGGTCCAGGCGGAATCGGCCCGCCGCGACCTCTTCGTCAATGTTTTTATTGGCGGCCGCGACGACGCGCACCGCGACGTGGCGAACGTCATGCCCGCCGATTCGGCGAACCTCGCCGTCCTGCATGAACCGCAGCAGCTTGCTTTGCAGCGCCGTGGACATTTCCGTGATCTCATCGAGAAAAATGGTGCCGCCCCCGGCGGATTCGATCAACCCCACATGCTGATGGTCCGCGCCGGTAAAAGACCCTTTCTCGTAGCCGAAAAGCTCCGATTCAAGCAGGTTATCGGGAATCGCGCCGCAATGCACCACGACAAAAGGCTTCTGGCGGCGTGAGGACATGGAATGCAGCGACCGGGCGGTCAATTCCTTGCCGGTGCCGCTTTCGCCCTCAATGAGCACACTCGCCTGGGAATCGGCGACGCGGGCAATCTGTTTATAGAACTCCACCATCACGGGCGAAGAGCCGATCAGCTTGGCTTCTTCCGCGGCTTCCAGGGGCTCACTCGACCGGTGCTTTCGCAGCTCGCGCACCTCCAGCACTTTCTTTACCAGCGCGCGGCAGTCCTCCGGTGAAAAAGGTTTGCTGATGTAATCCCATGCCCCCAGACGGATCGCCTCCATGGTGGTTTCCAGAGAACCGTAAGCGGTCATCAGGATGACGGGCAGGTTCGGCCATGCCCTTTGAATCTCGCTTAAAAGCTGAAGGCCGTCCATTCCGGGCATGCGAATGTCGGACATCAGCAAATCATAGTCGGCAAGATTCTGCTTCAGGGCGGCAGGCGCGGAGGTAAAGCTGCTGACGTCGTAACCGTCGCGCTGGAGAACTTCGTGGAGAAATTCACAGGCCACGGCATCGTCATCAATCACTATGATACGGGCTTTCATAAAACACCTGCGGCCATTTATACAGGGATCAGGGCAGGGCCGCCACGAAAAAACCCTTGAGCTTTCTGCTGCCCTGCGCATCCCGGGCCGTCAGTTCGCAGCGGATTTTTTTCTCGCCGTTTTCTTCATATTTGTTCACAACTTTACCGCTCACCGTAATGGTCGCCCGGTCTTTCGTGTTTCCATAATCATCCAGATTCACCGGCTGGGTCATGCCGAGAAAATGCACGGAAAATTTTCTTAAACATTGATGGTCGATCCAGGAAGTGACGGCCTGGCCCGCGATCCCCATGATAAACATGCCCTGGGCAATGACCGTCTCCAGCCCCACCGCCCGGGCAAAGGTTTCATCGTGATGCAGGGGATTGAAGTCTCCGGAGGCGCCGGCATAACGCACCAGGTGCGTCCGCGTAATAGGAGCACAGGTGTAAGGCGGCATGACGTCCCCGATTTGAATTTCGTCAAAAACCAGCCCCATGCCGTTCAGCCTCTTTCCATGAAGGTCGTGCGCGCCCGGATGACCAGCTCTCCGCGCTGATTGATCAAATCCGTTTCCAGAACGGTCACCTGCATATACCGGTTGGTCTGCTCCTTCTTTCCTCTTTCGTACATGTCCACCACTTTCATTTTGCGGGTAATGACATCGCCCGCGCAGACCGGCGCAAAATACTCATACTCTTCCTTGGTGTGCAGCAGTTTGCTCAAATCGGCCCCCACGGCTCTAATCGTCCCGAGAAGACCGCCGCCCGTCCAGAAGACATGGCTGGTGGAAAAAGTGGGCGGCGTGGGAATGTTTTCATATCCGGCTTTTTTCGCGGCATCGACATCCCGGTAAAGGGGGTTGATCTGTTCCGTGTCGTCCTTCTGCTCGAGCGCCGCGACAAATTCCGCGATCTTGTTTTTTTCCACCCGGATGGAATAAACGGGAAACTCCATGCCGAGTTTTGACGGGTCGGCCATAGCAACCTCCGGAATATGGTCAAGAAATCTTGAGTGTCCTATCACATTCGAAACGGAATTTCACGTTGAAATGACCCGACGCCTGAAAAGCCTCTTGACAAAAAGGATGCGCCGCCTGTATTTTTTGCGCGCCATGAAAAATTGCGCCCACTGTCAAAAAGAAATTCCCGATGAACGATGGATCGGCCGGCAGGCGCAGTGTCCCTTTTGCGGCGGAGACCTGCACATATGCCTGAACTGCGTCTTTTATGAGCCGGGGATCTACAACGACTGCCGGGAAAGCCAGGCCGAGCGGGTTGTGGAAAAAAGCCGCTCCAATTTCTGCGACTATTTTCAATACCGGACCGGCGCGGCAAAACCGGGCAGGCGGCCGGTGGACGTTCAGGAAAAGCTTGGCGCCCTGTTCAAAAAATAAACACCGAAGAGCAGCTGATTTTATTTCTTTCCCCGAATCAGCATCGCGGCCAGCTCCGGCATCCGGTCGAGCAGTTCCTCTTCCCGGCCGGCCGGACACTTGATCGATCCCGCGGCCAGCGTTCCCAGGGTTTCAATATCCATCCGTTTGGCCTGCAGGAGGCTGGTGTTTCCCAGCACGGCCAGATTTCCCGTCACCGCCTCGCTGGCCG
>JAQVQT010000104.1 GCA_028701435.1 Smithellaceae bacterium
GGTGCCAAAAGACGAAGTAAGGCGAAGATCGCTTACAGACAGGCGCGAATTTTTCCAGGCCATGGTTGCGGCGAGAGCCGCGATTTGAACCGGTTCTTCATTTGGGCGGAGATAGGTCAGATCCCGTATGGCCAGGCGCCCGATGCTTCCGCTGAAAAACATAATCCAGCCTTTGGCCCGCGGCCAGACCAGCTCCGGCTGTTCGTCCGGAGAGTTGTTCCATACGGATACCTGTTCCGCGGAAAGCAGAGAAATCCCCAAATGGCCGGCCAGCAGGTCCAGCGGCCGCAGGCAAAGCTGCAACTGCCGTATCCGGAGGCTTCCCTGAGGCCATTCAATAACCGTATTCGTCAGTCGAAGGGTATCCGCCAGATTTCCCTCGATGCCGTCCGCCTTGATGTTCACTTCCGTGAAGCTCGAAACGGTTTCCAGCAGTTTTTTCCCTCCCGCCTCGCTGCAGGCAAGCCAGCCCGCGCCCGCGAGAATAACCGCCGGTGTGCCCAAAACGGCGATGAGGATGAGATAGCTCAGAACACGCTTCAAAATTCAAACCCCACGGTGAAGTGAATGCGGAATTCCGGGTCGTCCACGCGGATTTGCCGGGCGATATATAAATTCAGGGCGCCGACCGGCGTGTGGTAATGGATGCCGAAGCCCCCGGCCTGATACAGCGTCAGATCGGAAAAAGTGTCAAAGGCGTTTCCGGCGTTGTAAAACACGGAAACCGCCCAGTCCTCCAGAATGTCGCGCTGCAGTTCCACGCAGCCGATCAGCAGATGCTTGCCGCCCTTGACATTCCCCTCGGCGTCGCGCGGACCCAGCGACTGGTAGGCGTAGCCGCGAACGCTTTGATCACCGCCCGCGAAAAACCGCAAAGACGGGGGGATGTCGGAAAACTCGTCGGTAAAAACCGTGAAGCCCGCTTTGGCGCTGGTCAGGAAAGACAGGCGCCACGGCAGCGGAATAATGTGACTGGCCTCGCCGATGAACTGAAGCAGGCGGGTTGTGGAGCCCAGGGCCTGATGCGTGCCGCGCAGATCGAGCGCATAGCGGAACCCGCGGTCGGGGCGAATCAGGTTGTCGTAGTGATTGTCGGAAAAACGGACGCCCGGAAGAATGTATCTCGAGGTCGACGCCTGGCTGCCGATGGTGAATTCTTCGTGCTGAAATTTGATGTAAACCGAGCCTTGCCTTCTGGGGGTGAAGCTGTGCGTCCGGGCCAGTTCCATCGCGATGATCCGGCTGTCATAGGTGGTGATTTCCTCCTGCTGCAGATTGACCTGCACAGAGGTGAAGGTTCGAATGTCGGTGCTGCCCGGGACAATGTAGCTGGTCGCGATTCCCTGGAGCCGCTGGGAAATGTACAGGTGCGAATCCAGTTCATGCCCCCGGTGAAGCATGTTGAGGTCGCGGTAGCGCAGGGCGAATCTCGCTCCTGTGTCCGTTCCGTATCCGATGCCCGGCCTCAGACTGATGCGCGGCGCGGGCGTTAAAAACACTTGCACCGGTATGTTGCCGTCCCGGGCCTGCTCTTTGTCGGCCCGGACGATTACCCTGCGAAACCGCTCCGAATTGTTCAACTGGAGCTGGGACTCCGCCATTCGGGTATACGAGAAAGCCTCTCCGGGCTGAAAGGTGAGATAACGCCGCAGAAAAGCGTCGGGATAACCGGGAGCGCCCTCGATCGTCGTCGTGGAGAAAAAATATTTTTCGCCGGTTTCCAGCGCCAGCGTGATGACGGCCGACAAGCCGGCCTCATCGACACGGATTTCGTGAACCGTATAAGCGGCGTCCAGATACCCCAGTTCTTCGGCCCTGGATTTCAGCGCCCGCTTGGCTTTTTCATAGAGGGGATGCACCAGCACGTCGCCTTTTCGCAAAGGGAAGTCGGAAGCAAGCGAAGCCAGCGTTGCTTCCGACGCGCCGCTTCCGGCGATGGTGACGCTGACTTCGGAGATGACGGCCGGCTGACCCGGTTCGATTTGCACCCGCAGCCGGTATTCGTCGGCTTCGGGGGTTTCAATTTGGATGACGGCCTTGGCGGAATAATACCCGAAGGGCTCAAGAGCCGCCGGCACTTTCCGTCCGGCCTGGCGGGCAAAACGCTCCAGCCAGAGCCTGTCCGCTTTTCCGTCCCGCACCAGGCCGGAAGGCAGCGTGAGCGCCTCCAGGACGTTTTTTCGCGCGTCTCCGTCAATGCCTTCCACGACAACTTCTACCGGGTCGGCTGCCACGGCGGGGACCAGGGGCCCCGATCCCAAAAACAGACAGAAAAGCAGGAGAACGCAGCACAAGGTTCGTACGATTGGGCGTGATGCTGCGATGGCCTGATTGGAAAGGGTCATGATCCTGATCGGTCTTTTCATAGAAGGCCTTTGCGGCCGTCTATTTGTTGTTTTTTTCTATTCCACTTTCAGCGTCGCCGTTTTCTGCCCCTGGACATTGCAGATTGCCGTCACTTCCAGAAGATCGTTTGGCTTTGCCGGCACTTTGTACGTATAGACAAAAGTGGTTTTGCCGGTTTGCGAATCGTATTTCTGTGTTTCAAACGGCTCATCGTTTCTTTTGATCTGAACCTGCTTGATGTAGTGGAAACCGGTGAAGGTTGATTTGTGCGTGATGGATACCGAAAGCGTCTGGGTCTTCATGTCGTAACGCAGGGACAGGTCCTGGGGCGGATCGGCGAAGGTCTGCTGCGGCAAGAGCAAAGCGGCGGCCATCCAGACAACAACCAGCGTAAGGCTCAAAAGATGTTTTTTCATGTTGCATTCTCCTGAAAGGATTTTGTTGGTCCTACAGTAATACAATTGGTCCGCAAATGACAACAGGAAAATAGGGATTGAAAAAGGCTGGGCAATCCGATATTCTGCTTTCCACTACAATCCCGGAGGAAGCTATGGACGCGTTACTCCTTGCCCGCCTGCAATTCGCCTTTACCATCGGATTCCATTTTCTCTTTCCGGCCATGACGCTGGGTGTCGCTCTGATCATTTTGATTTCCGAAACGCTGCATCTGGCCACCAAAGACGAGGTGTATCGAAAAATTACGGATCTGCTCGCCAGGCTGTTGGGACTGATTTTTGTCGTCGGCGCGGCCACCGGCATCGTCATGGAATTTTCTTTCGGGACCAACTGGTCTCAATATTCGCGCACGGTGGGGGATATCTTCGGGCCGATTCTGGCCGCTGAAGGCGTCATCGCTTTTTTCCTGGAGTCGGTTTTTGTCGGCGTGCTGATTTTCGGCCGAAAAAGAGTATCGCCCGGGGTTTACTGGATTTCCGCTCTGCTGGTGTTTGTCGGCGGCCATTTATCCGCCTTTTGGATTATTGTGGCTAATTCCTGGATGCAGACGCCGGCCGGTTATGAGGTGAGCGCCGCGGGCAAGGTGATTCTGACGGATTTCGCCGCCGCTGTTTTTAATCCGTCCACCGTTGCCCGTTTTCTGCACACCGTTTTGGCCACCTGGATCACCGGCGCCGTCCTGGTTTGCGGAATCGCCGGTTACTACGTCCGGAAAGGCCTGCACGGTGAGACTGCCCGCACCATGCTCAAAATCGGCATTATTCTTTTCGCGATCACGCCTGTTTTGCAGTTGGGCGCGGCCCACGGCCACGCGATTCAGGTGATCAATTATCAGCCGATGAAGGCGGCGGCGATGGAAGGGCATTTTGAGACAGCCCGGGGCGCGGATATCTACGTTTTCGGATATGTCGATGAGGCCAATGAAAAAACCTACGGCCTTTATATTCCCAAAGGGTTAAGCTTTTTGTATAACTTCGATTTCAACTCGGAAATCAAAGGTCTGCGGGAGGTTCCCCGGGCGGACTGGCCGCCGGTAAACCTGGTGTTTCAGTCTTATCACATCATGGTGACGCTGGGCGGAATCTTTATCGGCCTGGGGCTTCTGGGAGGCTTGCTTTTGTGGACGGGAAAACTCTATACCGCAAAGTGGTATCTGTGGGGGCTCCCGTTCCTGATTCCGCTTCCACACCTGGCTCATGAAACGGGCTGGATCACCGCGGAGGTCGGCCGCCAGCCCTGGATTATCCAGGATCTGATGCGAACCGCCCATGCCTCGTCGGTTGTGGTGTCGGCCGGTGAAATTGCCTTCAGTCTGGTCATGTTTTTTCTGACCTATTCGCTTCTGGCTGTCATGTTTGTTTTTCTGTTCGTTAAAATTGTCAAGCAGGGGCCGGCGGGGGAATAGTGGATGGTGGATAGTGGATAGCGGATAGCGGATGGTGAGTAGCGGATGGTGAGTAGCTCACCACTTATAACGAATTGTTGGCGGGAGATTTGGTCAGGCTGTGCCTGATCAAATCTTGATGGAGAAAGAAGATGGAAAATATTCAGAACTTTCAAATCCTTTGGTTTGTTTTAATTTTCATTCTGCTCGCCGGCTACGCGCTTTTGGACGGATTTGATTTGGGCCTGGCCGCCCTGCTGCCATTTCTGGGGAAAACAAAAGAAGAAAAGGATACGCTCATTGCTTCCATCGGCCCGGTGTGGGACGGCAACGAAGTCTGGCTGATTACCGGCGGCGGCGCGCTTTTTGCCGCCTTTCCCCACGCGTATGCCACCGCTTTTTCCGGTTTTTATGTGGCGATGATGCTGGTTTTGCTGGCCTTGATTTTTCGCGCGGTTTCGATGGAATTCCGGGCCAATGATCCGGCGCGCGCCGGTCTTTGGGAAAAAGCATTGGTTGGCGGGAGTGCGCTGGCGGCTTTGCTGTTTGGCGTGGCGCTGGGCAATGTGATCTACGGCGTGCCGCTGGACGGCAGGATGGAATACGCCGGAAGCTTTTTCACGCTGCTTCGTCCCGTCCCGCTGCTGTTCGGCATTACCGGTTTTGCCGCCGTGCTGCTGCAGGGCGCGTCCTGGGCGGTGATGAAAACGGAAGGGCGGGTGCAGGAGCGATCTTTTAAAGCCGCGCGGACTTTGACGTGGATCAATGCCGTCCTGGCGGTGATTTATTTTGTGGTTCTGGTTTATGCCATTCCGCGCGTGTCGGGAAATGCGTTGTTTTATGTCGCGGTTGCAATCACCTTTGCGGGACTGATCGGATTGTTTTTTTCTCTTCGAAAAAAAAATGACGCAGGCCCGTTCTGGGAATCATCTTTTTCGTTTATCGGCCTGTTTCTGGCGGCGGGTGCGGCGCAGTTTCCCAGCCTGATCACCGCGTCCAACGATCCGAACTTCAGCCTGACCATTTACAACAGCTCCACCGGGCTTTACACGCTGCAGGTCATGGCCGTCATCGCGCTTATCGGCATGCCGATCGTGATCGGCTATACCGTCTTTGTCTATCGCCTGTTCAAGGGAAAGGCCAAAGCCGATGATCATTATTAAAAAGCCGCCCTGCGCTTATTGTGAATGCGCAGGATAAACGGGTCATTGCGAGCAAAGCGAAGCAATTTCATGCGTTGAAAGATCACCATGGCGAGACTTTTGGAAAACAGAATCAACCAGGCACATTTGTCTTTCCCGCGAAGGGCCTGTGTCACAGGTAAGCAAGTCTTGAGGAGGAATTATGAATTTGCATACTTTTAAAGCTACTTCGGTGTTAAAGGAAACAGGGATGAGAGTGGAAAGCGAGGTAAGGGGATTTAAGGTTCTCGCCGATGAACCCAAGAACCTCGGGGGAACCGATACGGGAATGAGCCAGTAGAAACCCTTCTGTGCGCTCTGGGCGCCTGCCAGTGCATGACCGCCCGATTCTTTGCCGGTTCTCTCAAGGTCGATCTGGAGGAGTACCGGGTGGATGTCGAGGGGGATATCAATATCATGGGTTTCCTCAAAGGCGACTCGGGCATACGCCCCAGTTTTCAGGGAATCCGGGTGACCGTTCATGTCAAGTCGAAAGCCCCGCAGGAGAAAATCACAGAACTTCTGACCATGGTGGAGAGTCGCTGCCCCGTGGGTGAGACCGTTCTACACGGAACGCCGGTCGTGGTTCGTCACATCGTTACCTGACCCCCGTTGCTGAAATCACACCGAAGGGCAACTGCCACCGCTCTAAAAATTCTGAATTCCCTCTTTTATTTCCCCTACTCATTCGCAGCTGTGGGAAATTATTCTTGCATTTCAAAGTCCAAGTTCGTATAATGTGAACCAAAGATCATAAAATTTATATTATTTAGGCCATGATATACGCAAAAAAACCCATAGCCGCCATCCTGCGGTGTCCGAGAACCGTCTTTACCTTTAAGGACATTGCCTTGCTGTGGCGTAATCCGGATCAAAAAGCCGTGATCGCCGGCATCAATTATTATGTTGGCACGGGGCAGATTCACAGGATACGGCGCGGCATTTACGCGAAGGATCAAAATTACGACAAAACAGAGCTGGCCTGCAGAATCTACACGCCCGCATATGTCAGCTTCGAAACCGTGCTTGCGCGCGCGGGCATCAACTTTCAGTATTACGGCCAGATCTTTATTGCGTCGTATCTGGCGCGAGAAATTGTTGTCGATGGTCAGGTTTATCAATACAGAAAGCTCAAGAATGCTCTCCTGACGGATTCCACCGGCGTATCAAACAATAACGGCATCG
>JAQVQT010000105.1 GCA_028701435.1 Smithellaceae bacterium
GGCGCGCCTTTGAAAGACTACACCTGCACGGTGGACGCGCGCCGGACCATGAATTATGCCGCCGCGATCGGCGACGCCCACCCGGCCTACTTTGACGATGAACGGCCCGGAGGCATTATCGCTTCGCCCCTTTTCCCCGTGGCTCTGACCTGGCCCATCCTCGAGAACATTACGGATTATCTGCAGGCGGATGCGTTTCCCCGGGAGGTGCTTCTCACTCAAGTCCACTATAGCGAGCATCTCAGCCTTCACCGACCGGTGACGCCCGGTATGCATTTGACCATTCAAGGCGTCATCGCCGCCATCCTGCCGCATCGGGCCGGAACCTACGTGGTGATCAGGTTTGATGCCCGGGATGACGAAGGCCGGCAGGTATTTACGGAACATCTCGGCGCGATGATGAGAGGCGTTGAGTGCGCCGACGCCGGAAAGGGCGGCGAAAGGCTTCCCGCTGTTTCTTCGCGGACCAGCGAGACGATCCTGCGGGAATCCAGCATTTTGATTGATCCGCTGGCCCCCTTTATTTACGACGGCTGCACCAATATTTATTTTCCCATCCATACCTCCGTTCAGTTTGCGCATCAGGTGGGGCTGCCCGGAATCATTTACCAGGGAACGGCCACACTGGCCCTGTCCGTTCATCATCTTCTGAATCAGGAAGCGGAAGGAGATTCACGGCGCCTGACGACGGTTTTTTGCGGGTTTTCCGGAATGGTCATCCCCGGTTCATCCATCCGGATTTGTCTGACCGGCAGGGAGGAAACAGCGGAAGCGACGGATCTCTTTTTCACCGTTTTGAACGCCGAAGGGAAAAAAGCGATCCGTGACGGGTATCTGCGACTGAAAAACTAAAAAGGGAGGAAGCATCATGATCTGGGAAAAGCTGAATCAAACATGGCATTATGTTGAAAAATGGGCCAGCGAGACGCCGGATGCCGATGCGCTGGTCTTTGGCGAAGAACGCCTCAACTGGCGCGAATTCGCGGCGGAGATGAATGCGGTTGCCCTTGCCTATCTGGAGATGGGAATTGAAAAAGGAGACCGGATCGCGCTTTTGTCCATGGCGCGCAATGAATTCCTCACGACCTACATGGCGGCGGGAAAGGTCGGAGCGATCTGGCTGGGTCTTTCCCCGAAGTACACACTGGAGGAACTCCGCTATCAGCTCAACGACTGCCGCCCCAAAATGCTGATCACCCTGCGGGAGTACATGGGCGCCGATCTTGCCGGGACGGTCGGCACGCTCAAAAAAGAGTGTCCCTTTCTGCAAAATGTCCTGGTGATCGGAGAGCCGTTTGACGGCGCCGAAAATTATGCGGCCTACATTGGAAAAAATCGGAAGCACCTGGCCGCCGCGCTTGAGCAAAGAGCGGCGGAAGTCCGGGAAACGGACGATGCCCTGCTCTTATACACGTCCGGATCCACCGGCAAGCCCAAAGGGGTTGTCCATACCCATCGCAGCATTGTGGAAAATATAAAGGTGGAGGTCGGAAAATTCTATTTTGATGAAAAGTCGCGGGGGCTTCTTCACTTTCCCATCAATCATGTGGCGGCGGATGTCGAAATCGGATTCGGGGCCATCATGTCCGGCGGCTGCATCGTTTGTATGGACAAGTTCGATCCGGCCCAGACGCTGAAAGTGATCGAGCAGGAAAAAATCACACATATCGGGCAGGTGCCGGTGATGTTTTTGTTGGAATTTAAGCAGCCGGAATTCTGGACCTGCGATTTCAGCCATGTTCAGGCGTTTGTCTGGGCGGGGGCGGCCGCGCCGAAAGTCATGATCGATCTGCTCGAGCCGATCTGCAAAAAAACGGGGGCGAAGCTCATCACCGGCTACGGAAGCACGGAAGTATGCGGATTTATCACCTATACGGAAAAAGATGACGATGTGGAAACGCTGCTGAAGACGGCCGGAAAAATCGCGCAGCCTTTTGAACTGAAAATTGTGGATGCCGGACGCCGGGAACTGCCCGCGGGTGAAATAGGCGAAATTGCCGTGCGGGGTCCGTTCCTGATGAAGGGATACTACAACAAGCCGGAAGAAACGGCGCGCGTCGTGGACGGGGAAGGCTGGTATTACACGAGCGACCTGGCTTTTCAGGACGACAGGGGATATATTCACATCACCGGAAGACTTTCCGAAATGTTCAAAAGCGGCGGCGAAAATGTCTATCCGCGTGAAGTGGAGGAAGTGATCGAATCGCATGCGGCGGTCCTGTTTGCGGCGGTGATCGGCGTTCCGGACGACATCTACCAGGAAGTCGGCTGGGCCTTCGTCATGCCGACGCCGGGGCAAAATGTAACCCAAGAGGATCTGCACGAATTGTGCAAAAACTCCCTGGCCAACTTCAAGGTTCCGAAGAAGTTCTTTATCCGGCCGATGCTTCCCCTGCTGGCGAGCGGCAAGGTGAACAAGATGGCCCTGAAGGAAGAAATCGGGGAAATGCTGAAAAAATAACCAGCGGGGTTTTCTTTTACAATTGCAATAAAAACGGATATTTTCCGTGGCGGGTCGCTGCGGGCGGATCGTTGCGCATTTCTGCGAGAGGAACATTTTGCCCTTGACATATAGTATCATTTTATATAGGCACCATTGGAAAATTTGCCGACCTGAAAGAATGAAATTGCATTTCCGGCATTCTCAGGATTTTGTTTTTAAAATTCGACTGTTGGGTATGTGATACGCATAATGGAAACATTGCAACGTAGAATGGCATGCGACCAGGATGAAGCCGTGCTCCCAGAGAGCGAAGAAATGTATCGCGCGGTCGTCGAAAGCTCTCAGGATGCCATGCTGATTCTTGACGATCAATTCCGCATTATCTTTGTCAATGAAACAGTCTGCCGCGTCAGCGGGTTTTCCCGTCAGGATTTCCTGGGCCATAATTTCATGGATTTTCTTCCCCCGGCAAGCCGGGACGGTGTTGTTGAGCGCTACCGGAAGCGTCAACAGGGGGAAAATCCGCCCTCCAAATACGATATCTCCTATCTGAGGAAGAATGGAGAGTATCGCCACTCCGAACTGAAAACCTCCGTTTTTCTCAACAGCAAGGGAAAAGTCTGGACGATCTGCCAGATGAGCGACGTCACGGATTTGCGCCTTGCGCAAAAAGCCCTTCGGAAAAGCGAGGAGCGGCTCCGCCGGATCACGGACAACATGGAGGATCTGATTCTACAAGTCAACCTGGAGGGGACGATTGAATTTATCTCCCCGTCGGTCAAGCAGGTTCTGGACTACGATATTGACGATTTGCTTGGGCGTTCGGTGATTTCCTATATCCATGAAGAAGATCTTTTCCGTGCCATGCAGGTTTTGAAAAAAGGGGGAAAGAAAGGGGAAAACAAAACTGAAATCCGCATCCGTCATCGGGACGGCCGTTTTTTCTGGTTTGAAGTGGTCGGCACTCCCCTTCGAAACGAAGAGGGAAGAATTGTTGGCGCCGTGCTGGGCGGTCGGGATGTCACGCAAAGAAAAGAGATCGAAGACCACCTGCATCAGAGCGAGGAGACGTTCCAGGCTCTTACGGAAAGCACGGGCGTGGCGATCTTCGTTGTTCAGGGCGAGAAATTTCGCTATATTAACAAAGCATTTACGGTTCTTTCCGGCTACACGATGGAAGATCTGGGCGATCTTCGCTTCTGGGACCTCATCGCGCCGGAGATGAAGGACTTTGTACGACAACAGGGATTGGCCCGCCAGCGCGGTGAAAAACTGCTGTCGAACTATGAAATCAAATATCTGACGAAAACCGGCGAGAGAAGAATCGGCGACTTCGCGGCGACCTTTATCCATTATGAAGGTCAGCCGGCCATGATCGCTTCGATTTCCGACACCACGGATCGGAAGAAGAAGGAAGAAGAATTACGGGCCAGCGAAGAGCGCTACCGCACGATTATCGAGAATATCGAAGATGGCTTTTTTGAGGTGAACCTCAAAGGCGACATGATCGATGTAAGCGATCCCTGCCTGAAGATTACGGGTACCAATCGGGACGGCATTATCGGCATGAACTTTCGTGAATTCTCGCCGCAGGAGAACTGGCCTAAAATATACCAGGCGTTCTACAAAGTTTACGAGACCGGTGAGCCGTTGAAAGGCCTGGCATGGGAAACGGTCCGTCCGGACGGGAAGCGTCAGTTTATCGAGGTTTCCGTAACGTTAAAGAGAGACGCAGAAGGACAGCCGGTCGGTTTCCGGGGGATCGTTCGGGATGTGACGGAGCGCAAGCAAAAAGAAGACACAATCCAGTGGATGGCTTATCATGACATTCTGACGGGCCTTCCCAACCGGGCCCTTTTTTACGACCGCGCCGCCATGGTTCTGGCTCAGGCCAAAAGGAAACAATGGCGGTTCGGCCTCATGATGCTTGACCTCGATCGTTTCAAGGACGTCAATGATACATACGGACACGATGCCGGAGACAAGCTCCTGATCGGGGTGGCCCGGTGCCTGGAAGAGGCGGTGCGGGAGCAGGATACGGTGGCCCGCATCGGCGGGGACGAGTTTGTCATCATTCTTCCGGAAGTTTCCAGCCGCGACGACGTGAAGATGATCGGGGAGAGGATCGCCGTAGGCTTCCAAAAGCCGATTTCGATCGGTCAAAATGAATTGACCGCGGCTTTCAGCATCGGCATGGCCCTTTATCCCGATGATTCCGGCGATATTGAAGGCCTGATGCGACGCGCGGATGAGGCGATGTACAACATCAAAGTCGAGGGAGGCGGTCTGCATTGTAAATGATGCTTCAGGAATTTCCATCCGCCCGGTACGATTCTTTATGAGACAGCAGGCCAAAGGTCAAATCCATGAACGGATCACCGCCATTCCGAATGCCTGGTATCCCATTTACCTAGTGCGGGGGGAAAAAAGGAATCTGGTGATAGACGCGGGAGTGAATCTTTTAGGTCCCCGCTACTACGAGGTTATTCGGGAAACGCTTGGAGATGACCAGCCGCTCCATTATCTCTTTTTGACGCATTCTCATTATGATCACATTGGCTCCGCCGGCTATCTGAAGGAGCGCTTTTCGGGCCTGAAGATCGGAGCGCATGAAAGGCTGGCAAGCCTGATGCAAAAGCCGACCGTTCTGGACATGATGAACCGCTTGAGCGGCAATCATGTCGAACTGCACAAATATAATCCAGACGCCGAAGATCTGACGCTGTGCCCGTTTGACATCGACATTCCGCTGAAACAGGAAGGCCGTTTTGATCTGGGGGGACTGACCTGCTGCGTCTATGAAACCCCCGGCCACACGAAGGATTCCCTGTCTTTTTATTTTCCGGAAATTCAAGCCCTGTTTCCGGGCGAATCGGCGGGTGTGCTGCAGGGGACGACAGGCAGTGAGATACAGGTTGAATTTCTTTCCTCCTATCAGGACTACATCGATTCTCTCAAGCAAATGATTGCGCTCCGGCCGGCAATCCTTTGTCTGGGACACGGCTGGGTACTCGACGGCAAAGACGCGGAGGTTTTTTTACAACGTTCCCTTGCGGAAACCTACCGCTACCGTGAATTGATCGAAACATACCTGATGTCCGCGGGCGGTGATGCGCAAAGGGCCACGGAAGAAATGGCGTATACCGAATACGACGTCAAAGGCGGTATTTTTCAGGAGAAAATTTCCTACGTGACGAATTTGAGCGCCCAGGTGAGACACATTGCCGGGTTGAATGGTCCATAACTTTTCCTTTCCCTGTTACCATGATCTTGCGTCATCCTTTACAAGAAAGGAGTTGCTGAAATGAGTCGGTTCATTGACCTTTCCGTGGCGATAGAGAGCGGATTGCCCAGCGATCCGCCGATGATGATTCCCAAAATTATGTACATTGATCATGCGCTGGGGGCCGAGAGCATGAAGGCCTTCTATCCCGGACTGACGGCCTCCGACCTGCCGGACGGATTGGGGTGGGCGCTTGAAATTCTGGAGGTTTCGACGCACGCGGGTACGCACATGGACGCGCCCTGGCATTATCATCCCACGCAGGACGGGGGGAAGCCGGCCCTGACCATCGATCAGTTTCCGCTGGAGTGGGGAGTGGGAAATGGCGTGAAGCTTGACTTCTCCGGCTTTCCGGACGGCTACAACATTACGGTTGAAGATGTTCAATTCAAACTCAAGGAAATAAATTACTCGCTTCAGGCGGGGGATGTTTTTCTGGCGCAAAGCGGCGCCGCGCCTTACTGGGGCACGCCCGAATATCTTGTAAAGGGCTGTGGATTCAGCAAGGCGGCGACGCTCTGGATTCTGAATCAGGGTGTTCACGTGGTCGGGACGGACGGCTGGAGCTGGGACCGGCCGCTGCCATTTCAGGCGGAGGAGTTCAGCCGCACGAAGGACGCTTCGCTGATCTGGGAAGGACATTTCGCGGGGATCGACAAGGGCTATTTTCAGATTGAAAAGCTGGCGAATCTGGAAAAAATTCCGTCAACCGGTTTCAGGTTTTACTGCTTCCCGGTGAAAATAAAGGGCGCGAGCGCCGGATGGATCAGGGCGGTCGCGGAGATCTTATAAAACGGACCCGATGGGCCTGG
>JAQVQT010000106.1 GCA_028701435.1 Smithellaceae bacterium
ATCACGCGATGGCAGGGAATCACAAGCGGAAAAGGATTGTTCGCCATCACGGAACCCGCCGCCCGGGCCGCGCGCGGAAATCCGGCCCCGGCCGCCAGACCGGAATACGTGCACACTTTCCCGCGGGGAATGCGATGGGTTTGCCGTAACACCCGCACCGAGAATTCCGTCAACCCGGATAAATTCAGCAAAGACAAATCCACACGGCGTTCTTTTCCAAGATACAAATCTGCGATCAGACGATCCAGGCCGCCGGATATTTTGCGCGGCCTTTTCTCGACGGCGGGAAAATCCCGAAGGATTCTTTGGATCATCTTTTCCCTGCCCGGAAGATAAATACGTTCCACTTGTATTTTTCCCCGGGCATCTTCCCAAACCAATCCGATTTCTTCATTTGCGGCCTTGATGATTTGGTAAAACATTATAAACCTCGTCACTCGTCGCTCGTCGCTCGTTGCTCGTCGCCGACCTATCAACCATAGCCTCTTGTCTTCATCCTATATGTTCGATCAATATCTTCACACCAATGCCGATCAGGACCAGGCCGCCCAGAATTTCCACTTTTTTGCCAAGAAGCTTCGCCAGCGTTTTCCCGAAAATCATGCCGGCGGCGGTCATCAGGAAGCAGACCACGCCGATCACCGCCGCGGGAAACCAGATGGGGATGTTCAAAAGCGAGAAGCTGAATCCGACCGCAAGCGCGTCAATGCTGGTCGCCAGCGAAAGCAGAAGAAGGGGCCAACCCATGGTCTGGTCCGGCTTTTCGGTATCTGCCTCTTTTTCCAGGCCTTCCCAGATCATTTTTCCGCCGATCGCCGCCAGCAGACCGAAGGCAACCCAGTGATCGTATCTCGCTATTCTTTCCACCACGGTCGAACCGGCCAGCCATCCGGCAAGCGGCATGAAGAACTGAAAAAGGCCGAAAGCGAAGGAAAGCCGCAGCACCGGAGCCCAGGTTTTCCGTTGACTGGCCGCACCGATGGCGATGGCCACGGAAAACGCGTCAAGTCCCAGGCCAACCGCGAGAAGAAAAATCGTAATCAAACTCATATCGCACCGAACTCTCCAGGACAGGCTTTAAGCCGTTGCCCGCGAAGACAACGCCTTGTAAATGGTTTCGGCCAGGTCTTTGCCGATGCCCGGCACCGCCTGCAGCTCCTCGGGTGAACAGCTTCTTATCCGCTCCAGCGACCCGAGATGCCGGAGCAAAAGGCTTTTGCGCCGGCTGCCCAGGCGGGGAATGTCGTCCAGCGCGGAGCGGAAGTCATTTTTTTGTTTTAATTTCCGGTGATAGCTCACGGCAAAGCGGTGCGCTTCGTCCCGCAGCCGTTGCAAAAGGGACAGAGCGGCGGGTGACGACGAAAGATACATTGCGTCCTTGCGCCGGGGCAAATAGACGCGATCCTCCGATTTTGCCGGCTTTCCCTGCAACCTTCTTTTGGCCGCCAGAAAGGATCTTTCCTCCTTGGCCAAACCGATGACGTCCAGTTTGATCTTCAAGTCGCTCAAAACGGCAAGAGCAACGTTGAGCTGCCCCTTGCCGCCGTCAACCACCAGCAGGTCTGGCATCGGGTCCCGACCCCGGAAACGGCGCGTCAGAACCTCGCGCATCATTCCGTAATCGTCCGGTTCGTCCAGAATACGGACGCGAAAGCGCCGGTAGCCCGATTTGTCCGGCTCCCCGTCCTGAAACACCACCATCGACCCCACGGCGTTTTTCCCGCCCAGGTTGGAGATGTCGAAACATTCGATCCGGCGCGGCAGGCCGGTAAGCGAAAACTTTTCCTGCAGGAATTGCAAAACGGCTGTTTTCTGCTCGTCCTTTTTCCGGTCGGACGCCTGCAGCTCGCGGGCATTGGCGCATGCCATGACCACCAGCGCCTTTTTCGCGCCCCGCTGCGGCACGGTGATGCGCACGCTTCTTTGCTGTCTTTCGGCCAGCCATTCGAGCAAAACAGCTTCATCGGACAGGTTGAAGGGAAGAAGGATCTCTTCCGGCAGACCGGATTCGTCATAATACTGGCGCAGCGCCGATGAGAGAATTTCTTCCCGGTCTGCTTTTGTTTTCACCGGCGTAAAGGATTTGCTGCCCAGCAGCTTCCCGCCGCGCACAAACAAAATGCAGATCCGGTGCGTTTCGTAATCGGAATGAACGCCCAGCACATCCTGGTCCGCCGCCCCTCCCGCATCCACATGCTGCCTCTCCAGCGCGTGCTCCAGCGCGCCAATGCGGTCGCGCAGCCTCGCGGCTTCCTCGTAGCGCAAGCTCTGCGCCGCTTCATCCATCTGCTTTTTCAAATCGGAAATCAATTCGCGGCGGCGACCCCGCAGAAAAGATACGGCGTTTTCCACCAGCGTCCGGTATGCCGCTTCATCAATCCGGTTTTTGCAGGGGGCCAGGCAACGGCCGATTTGAAATTCCAGGCAGGGTCTGGCCCGGAGTTGAAAATCCCGGTCCCGGCACGTGCGCAGAGGAAAGATGCGCTGGATGAAACGGAGCGTCTCCCTGGCGGCCAGCCCCGACGGGTAGGGACCGAAGTAAAGCGCCGCGTCATTTTGTCTTTTGCGCACCAGCCGAAGGCGCGGAAAAGCCTCCGAAGGATTCAGCGACAGATGGTAATAGGTTTTGTCATCCCGCAGGATGACATTGTAGCGCGGGCGATGCTTCTTAATGAGGTTGTTTTCCAGGATCAGCGCTTCTTTTTCCGTGTCCGTTGTAATGAATTCGATCGACTGAACGCGCGCCATCAAAAACGGCGCCATCGGTCTAGTGTCCCTGCCGGTCAAATAAGAACCGACGCGGCTTTTCAGATCGTTGGCCTTGCCCACATAGATGACTTTCCGGCGCGCATCGAGCATGATATAGACGCCGGGCGCACGCGGCGCGGAAGCCATCTTTTCTTTTACAGCGGCGTTCTCATCCATTCCTGTTTCCTTACCTCTTACCCCTTACCCCTTACCCCTTATATTCCTCCCACACGCTTCTCAGGACGTCGGGCCGGTTTGTGAAAATGCCGTCCACCCCCAGGTCCAGCAGCCGCCGCATATTCTTCTCGTCGTTTACCGTATAGATATGCACCGGAATGCCGCTGCGCTTCAGATCCGCCAGCCATGTTCCGCTCAGTTCGCGACGCGAACAATTGAACGCGTCGGCGCCAAGGCATTCAACGATCTCCGAGGGCAGACGGGAGCCGTGCTGCTTTTTCTCGTAGAGCACGGCAACCGGCGCATCCTGGTCGATCTCTTTGAAATGCAAAATGGCGCGGGAATCAAAACTGGAATACACGACATGCTCCCGCATGCCGATTTCATCGACCATTTTCAGGCACCGCTCCTCAATTCCTCCGGAAACGGAATCCGTCACCGCCTCCGTCTTCACCTCGATGTTGACGGCAATCCTGCCCTTGCACAGCGCCAGGACTTCCGCAAGAGACGGAATGCGCTCCCCCGCGAATATTTTATGAAACCAGGCGCCGGCGTCGAGCTGGCGCAGGCGGGCAAACGGGTAGTCGGCGACCCTTCCCCGGCCGTTCGTGCAGCGTGATATTTGTTCATCATGAAAGACGACCACTTCCCTGTCCGCCGTGAACTGGACATCCAGCTCCACCATATCGGCCTTCATATTTATTGCCGCCCGAAAGGCGGAAAGGGTGTTTTCCGGATAGCAGGCCGACGCCCCGCGATGGGCAATGACGGCAAACGCGGCGCTTCCTTGCGCCACCCGGGATATTCGCTTGTTTCGCCGGTCTTCAGGATCGATCAAGGCATGATAGGGTATAACCATCGGCAGCACCGCTTCGCTTTTCAGTGTCCGGTTTTTTAACACATTTGCCGGCAGAGTTCTTCAACTATTTTATCGTTTACAAAAGCAGGGGAACAAGGTACTTCTATCATCGGAATCCATTGGTTTTTATTTTTGACGAAACGGGAGGATAACATGAAAGTACTTGGCATCATGGGAAGTCCGCGCGTCGGAGGAAACAGCGATGTTCTCCTGAGCCGGGCCCTGGCAGGCGCCCGGGAAGCCGGCGCCGTTGTGCAGAAAATTATTCTGGACCGGAAACACATTGCCGGATGCAGGGACTGCAAAAAATGCAACAAAACCGGAATCTGCGTCCTTGCAGACGACATGGCCGAAATTCAGGAGCTGATTCTCGAGGCCCATGCCGTCATCCACAGCGTCCCCGTTTATTTCTGGTCGATGAGCTCGCAGATGAAAGCCTATCTGGACCGTTGGTGCGTTTTTTTTGACGCCCAGTGGAGATGGCAAAAAGCTTACTACCCCAAAATGCGGGGCAAGCGAATCGGCCTTCTCACCGTTTGCGGGGATCCGGATCCGCACACGGCAGATCCCATTGTTCACAGTTTCCGAATGACCGCGGAAATGACCAAAATGCACTGGCTGGGTTCCGTCATGGGCTCCGCTTCCGATAAGGGGGAGATCAAAGGCAATGAGGCCGCTCTGCAGGAGGCGTTTGACCTGGGGAAAAAAGCCGCTGCAACGGCGTCATGATTTTTTAAATCCGGAGGGTTGCGCGCCGGCCGCGAAGAGCTTCCACGGCGAATCAGAAGAATTTGGCCACCAGATCGGTGGACGATTGACGCCCGATCTTGTCGAAATGATTCTTGAGGAATTCCCCGGCCTTTTCCCGGCCGATATCAAACAGATATTGCAGAAACTCCATATCCAGATTCATTTTGCTCGACGCGGTCAGTTTCGCCATGACTTCCTCGGCGTCGATGGTGTGAATGAACGTGTGCTTGTGCTTGGACGCATCCAGCTCGCCCTTTTCGATTAACGACGTAATAAAATAAATGGCCCGCATTTCCCGCATCAGACTGGAGTTGAAGCTGAGCGTGTTGATCCGGTCGAAGATCTCGTTGGTGGTGCGGGGAACCTCGGGAATGTTGATCGGGTTGATCTGGACGATCAAAACGTCGCGGCAGTCCGTATCGTAAATCACGGGAAAAATCGGCGGATTCCCCATATAGCCGCCGTCCCAGTAATACTGGCCGTCGATTTCAGGCGCCTGGGTCAGGTAAGGCAGACAGGCGGAGGCCAGAATCATGTCCGGCGTGATTTCGTGATTTCCAAAAACCTTCAGGCGGCCGGTCAGCACATTGGTGGCGCAGATGAACAGCCGGATTTTGCGCGACTTCTGCAGCACGGAAAAATCGATCAGATCTTCGAGCATTTCCTTGAGCGCGTTCTTGTTGTTGGGGTTCCACTGGTAGGGGGAAAACATGCGCGAAAGAATGTCGAACATCTGCCAGTACGGAGAAAATTCAATCGACCCTTTGCTGCCCAGGAGTTTGTCAAAGACGGTAGGCTGAAACGGAGAGCACTGGCTGTTTTTCGAATTCGTCATCCAGAAATGATTGAGCAGCTCCTGCGCTTTTTTGCGGCCGCCCGCAGCCAGGCCATAGGCCAGAATGGTCGCGTTTACGGCGCCTGCGCTTGTTCCGACAATCCCTTCAATATCCAGGTGCTCTTCCTCCAGCAATCGGTCCAAAACCCCCCAGGTAAAGGCGCCGTGGGCGCCGCCGCCCTGCAGGGCTAAATTCAGTTTTTTCTTTTTGGGATGAACCGGCAAGTTCGCTGGCGATTTCTTCATACAATTTTACCCCTAATCCATGATCTTAAGGAAAAGACATTCAAGCATTTTTAAGGGCCTTACAACTTCAGCATCCGCTTCCGTTGACCAAAATGACATAAAAGTTGATATCTGTATAACACATTTTGGAATAAGATCAATGATTATTGCGACTTAAATTATTATGACACGCCATCCGCCACGCGTTTGGTATTTCAATATTCCGTTTGGGAGTCTTGTTGATTTGCGATTGTCCGGCCTCTTATTCATTTTTCGGCCGGAAGGATTTTACCGTAACCTCGAAGAGTCCTTGGTATGCATCTTTCATCTCTGCTGGGACGGACAACTTCAGAACATAAAATCCCTCGCCGCTTCCGGCGGGTATAGCGATAAATTTTTCATAAATCGGCACCTTCGTCGGATGGAGAACCCGCTCTCCGATGAATCGGATGTCTATTCTCTCAAAGGTCTTCGCCTGTCTTCCCGCAACCGCCATTTCCTGAATTCGTCCGTAGGATTTTCCCTCTATTGCAATGCCCAAGTTGGATTGGGAGTGCCTTCGGATAAATACATCCATGGTATTGTGCAAAAGATTCCCCGGAGCATAATAGTGAATGGACAGTAAGGGAGCAATCGGACTTTTGCTTTGCGGACCGACAAGAATCACGCCATATACCTTTTTTTCTTCCTCGGATAAGCCAAAGCCAGGGGGATAAACGCTCCAGTCTTCGGGAATGCTGCATTGAAAGTAATTTCCAAAAGACGCATATTCTTTGAATTTTTGTACTTTATCCAGCGCACTGGCAACTGCGCAATGAAAGGTCATCACGACAATCATGACAAGAATCCCTGATAATCGTTTCGCCATAAAACCTCCTCAAATCAATAAGCCCGGTCGCTGATCGGACGTTTCTTT
>JAQVQT010000107.1 GCA_028701435.1 Smithellaceae bacterium
CGCCGATCATTTTCAATGTTTTTCTTTTCATAGGGCTTCTCCTGATTTGCCGGCTGCCTGTACGGTACAAGCCGTCATTAAGAGGGTGTCTCTTTTTTTAATCAAACCTGGCCCATTTTGCAAGGCCGGTTTCCGATGTTGTCAAATTTTGGTTAAAGGGAGCAATCCTTGTTTTCGTGCCTTCATCAAGCAGATAAAATTGCGGCGGCGGAACGATTGGTGTCCCATCATTTTCTTTTGAGTCGCGTTTTTTGCCTTTGTAAAATTCTGAACAATTGCAATTGACAAGGAAGGGGGATTTGTATATTAACGCAATTGATTGTCATTATCAAAAATGGGGGCAAAATGAGCAAGGAAAAAATGATCTTTCAGAAGTATCTGGCAAAGCATGATTTGCGGGACACGCCGCAGAGGGAACTCATTCTGGATGCCTTTTTGACACTCGAAGAGCATATTTCAGCCGAACAGCTCTACGACATCGTAAAAAGACAAGACCCTTCGATTGGCCAGGCTACGGTTTACAGGGTATTGAAATTACTGATGGAAGCGGAATTGGCCCGGGAAATTGACTTCGGGGACGGCGTGATTCGGTATGAACATAAATACAATCATCCTCACCACGATCATCTTGTTTGCCGCGGCTGCGGAAAAATGCTGGAAGTTGTTGACCCCGTGATCGAAGAACTTCAAAAACGTGTTGCTGAAAGCCACGGTTTTAAACTGACCGATCATGAAATGTATTTATACGGTTTATGCGAAGATTGCAGGAGGAAAAAGAGCGCGGGTCCTCAATAGGATTTGGCAAAAACATCAATGATATTAATTTGAAATTAGCCGGGAAGAGGATTGCTGACCTCGTATAGGATGGCTTATTTGGTCTTAACAATGATAATAATTTTCAATAGGATGCGTTGGGTTCTATCGGTCGTGGGATTTTTTTTCATGACAACCGTTGCATTTGCGGGGCATCCGCTTGTTACGGACGATACGTGCACACAAGGGAAGGGCAATGGCCAGGTGGAAGTCGGGCTGGCTTTCTTTTACGATAAGGACAGTGTGGACGAATGGACAGAGGTGAAAAAGGATGGCGGGGATTTTACCGTGGTGGCCACCGTTGGCCTTTTGGATACGGTGGATGCCATTGTACAACTGCCTTATGCCTGGTATTCCGTGAAAGAAAACGACAATTTTATCGGCCGAGAAGACGGGATTTTGGACTTCACCTTTGATGTCAAGTGGCGATTATTGGAAAAGGACGGCTGGTCTCTGGCGATAAAACCGGGCGTCAGCATTCCGACCGGCGACGATGAGCGGGCACTGGGTGTCGGGCACATGAGTTACCGGTTCTTTCTCGTCGGAACCAGGGAATGGGGGCCGTTCGCCGCGCATGTCAATGCGGGCTATGCCCGCAGTGAAAACGTTTTTGAGGCAAACAAGGACCTGTGGCACGCGTCAGCCGCTTTTGAAGTGAAAGTCATGGAATCCCTGAAATTGATGGCGAATGCCGGCATCGATAGAAATCCCAACCCAAAAAGTGAAAACCATCCGGCGTTTTTGCTGGGAGGCATTGCCTATGCCGTCTCGGAGAGCATCACGCTCGACGCCGGTGTAAAGTATGGTTTGAGCGACACGGAAATCAACTGGACGGGGCTGGCCGGACTGACGATTCGGTTTTGAACACCCGCCCGTCGAACCGGCGCACTGCGCTAGCGCATCAGAAGCAGGCTCAGCGCCATCACCATCATGCCGGCCATCAGACCCAGAATGCTGTCGTGTCCCTTGCTGTAGGCGCGGCTGGTGGGCAATAGTTCATCGAGGCTGATATAGACCATTACCCCGGCAATGCCGCCGAACAGAAACCCCGTCAGGTTCACCGGAGGGTTCCACGCGCCGCCCCCGGTGATCAGCGTGATCACCGCCAGAGCGGTCACGGCGCCCAGCGGTTCGGCAAGACCGCTGACGAAAGACCACAAAAAAGCCTTTTTGCGGTTGCCTGTCGCATAAAATATGGGGACGGAGACGCTGATGCCTTCGGGAATGTTGTGCAGCGCAATGGCAACGGCGATGGCCACGCCCAGCGCAGGCTCCTGCATGGCGGCCAGAAAGGTGGCGATGCCTTCGGGAAAATTGTGAATGGTAATGGCCAGCGCCGTCAGCAGTCCAGTACGCATAAGACCCGCGCGCGCCGCGCCGTGATCGTGAACTCCCGTCAAAGGATTCTTGAAATCTGCGGATGAAGAAGAACGGAAATCCGGGATCGCCGCATTCGGGTCATGAAGGGGCGCCGTTTCATCTTCGGAATGCGTTTCATGGGGGTTTTCGGCGGCGGGAATCACGTTGTCGATTGTCGCCATGACTATCATGCCGCCGAAAAATGAAGCAACCACAAGCCAGTTTCCCCACGAATCGCCGTAGTGTGCTCCCAGTATCACCGCACTTTTTGGGAATATTTCCACAAAGGAAACATACAGCATCACGCCCGCGGAAAAGCCCGTCGCCACTGAAAGAAAACGATAGTTGGTCCGTTTTGCGGTAAAGGCGATGATGCTGCCGATGCCGGTCGCCATACCGGCAAAGAGGGTCAGGCCCAGGGCAATGCAAACATGTTCCATCTTCCGGTCTCCGTCGTGAAAAATACCCGCCCGATTCCCGGTTGCGCGAAAACCCGGTTTACATTTTTTGCGCCGTTTCTTTCACGTGTTCCGCCTCCTGAAGGAGAGTCTCCAGGCGCTTTGTCTCTTCTTCCAAACGGGAAAGAGGTTCTTTCAGACGATGTTCGATTTCCACAAAAAGGTTTTCAAAAATCTTTGCAATTTCCCTGTCCAGCCGATCCCGGAACTCCTCGCGGGACTTCCGCAATTTTTGCGAAACTTCGGACAGGAGGCTGGAGCGCTTCCAGATCAGCGTCACGGCGATCAAACCGGCCCCGGCCAGCGCGAGGATGCCGCCGGTGATGTCGAAAGCCACCATTTTTGTCGCCAGCGCGATCACGGCGCCGAAGGCGGCAAGTCCGCCGCCCGCCAGTGAAAGCTTTCCGATGTCGGAACCTTGAATGGCCTTGTCGCTGACAATGTCCGCCAGGCGAAGCTCCTGCAACTGGCGCTGCAGACGGGCAAGAATTTCCACCCGGTCCGTGTCCTTGGACGAAATGCCCGGCTTTGCATCGCTGCGGCGGCGCGCGATGGCCTCCGTCAGTTCGGTGAACATGGACATCATTTCATTGGAGATGTCTTTTGAAACCCGCGAAGATTCCGCGTCAATCTCCGTCTTCGATTTGCTTTCAAAGCCGGTCTGAAGCTCCGCAAGCCACGTTTTGATGTCTTTGTCGCGGACCAGAGGAATCGCTCGGCGCAAAATGGTCCCCACGCTCAAGCCTTCCGTAAAATCCTCTTCCAGGCCGGATGCCAGCCGGTCGTAGGATACGCACAGGCTGTCCACGGCCAGGCGCCTGAGAGAATCGGCTTTGTCGCGCCTGGCTTTGACGCGGCTCATCAGGTCGTCATAAAAACCTCTGTCCTCCGCCAGTGCGTCCTGGGCGGCGCGCAGGCGCTCGATCATGCCCGCGGCGATCTTTCCGGCGGTTTCCCGGGCGCCTTCCACTTTCATTCGCCAGACCTCTCCCGTTTCGACGGTTTTTCGCAGAAAGTCGCGAAACTCCGTAAAGCCGCTGTCGGATGCTCCTTCCGCTTCCCGCTTGGCCGAGACGGCAAACACGACCGGGTCCTGAACATTTCTTTCCCGTGCGTACTGGGCAACCCGTTCCCGGTTGACGGCCAGTTCATGCTCGGTGGCCAGATCGGACTGCTGAAGGACGAACACCGTCTTGCGGTGCCAATCCTTGCGGATCAGCGCCAGAAGATCCCAGGAGGAGCCGGTATGCGGATTTTTGGCGGGAAAGACAAAAACGACCAGGTCGCTTAAGGGAATATAATTTTCGGTGATCGTCTGGTGATTGCGGATGACCGAATTGGTGCCGGGCGTATCGACGATGGTGATTTCCCGCAAGACTTCCTTGGGTAAGGCGATTCTTTCCCACTGAGTGCCGAGGTCCGTTCTGGATCGCTGGTCTGCGTACACCAGTTCCTGAATGCAGGCCGTGCAGGGGTCCGGCGCAACGTCGCAGACGTCTTCGCCAAGAAGCGCGTTGACAAAACTGCTTTTCCCGGACTTCACCTCGCCGATGAACACGAACAGAGCGGGGGACTGCAGATGCGTGAGCCTGTCCCGGATGATGTTGGCCGCTTCCGCATCGGAACATTTTTCCGCAAGCGCCAGGGCGGCTTTCAGCAGTTCCCGCAGGGCTTCAAACTGGTCTTTGACCTCCTGGCTCAAAAGCTGTTTTGTCATGTCTCCTCCATGTTTGTTTTTCCGCCATGGCCTCGATGCCGGCCGCAAAAAAGCCGCCGCGAAGCGGATCATCCGTATTCATCCGAATGTACACTGAATTATTAATTCAATATTGACGGGTTGGCAATCAATTTTATATTGCCGGGCCGTTTCATGGTGTGCGTTTCAAAGATTCTGGCACCGCCTGCATTGCCTGATGGGGGAATCGGGGATGTATATTGATCCGCGGGGTGAATCTCGCGCGGGTCCGTCATCCCAGAGGCGGGAGAAGCCCCGTCATTCCGCCAGAACGTAGGCGAAAATCAGCGGAACAACGATGGTCGCGTCGCTTTCGATGATAAAACGGGGCGTATCCACCGACAGCTTTTCCCAGGTGATTTTTTCATTGGGAACAGCGCCGCTGTATGATCCGTAAGAGGTTGTACTGTCGGAGATCTGGCAGAAGTAAGACCACAGCCGGCAATTCATCTGCATGTCCTGGCGGATCAGCGGCACGACGCTGATCGCGAAGTCTCCGGATATGCCGCCCGCGATTTGAAAGAAACCGACGCCCTGGTCGCCGGAGGCGTCCAGATACCAGTCGATCAGGGCGTTCATGGTTTCCAGACCCGACTTGACGACGGCGGGGTTTTGAATTTGTCCTTTCCGGACATTCGAGACAAAGACATTGCCCAGCGTTGAATCTTCCCAGCCGGGAACAAAGATCGGAATGTTTTTTTCGCAGGCGGCAATGAGCCAGGAATCTTTTTCGTCAATCTCGTAGTCTCCTTTCAGGATGCCGCTGGAAAGGAGCTGAAAAATGAATTCATAGGGAAGATATCTTTGATTTTTCTCTTCCGCCTGCTTCCAGAATGCCAGCAGCTTTTTTTCGACCTTTCGCATGGCTTCCTCTTCGGGAATGCAGGTGTCGGTGACGCGGTTCAGTTTTCTCTTGAGCAAATCCGCTTCATCGGCGGGTGTGAGATCGCGGTAATGGGGAACGCGGCAGTAATGCCGATGGGCAACCAGGTTAAAAACATCCTCTTCCAGATTGGCTCCCGTGCAGGATATCGCGTGGACTTTATCCTCCCGGATCATTTGGGCGAGGGTGATGCCGATTTCGGCGGTGCTCATGGCGCCGCCCATGGCAATCATCATCTTTCCGCCCTGATGCAGATGATCCACATACGCCTGGGCCGCGTCGATCACTACGGCCGCGTTGAAATGGCGAAAATTCTCCCGGATGAATTTCTTGACCGCCGGAAAATTGGATGAAACGCTTTCCTTCATTTGAATACTCCTGATGTGCGTTTGGTAAAGCCGCGTCCGCTGGAGACGACCGGCCGCGGTTTCAGGGAAGAATCTTGCTTCGGGAAAGCAGATTTACAAAACAGAATATGCGGGGGCTGTTTTACCAAAGCGTTCTCCCTTTCTCTATATCAATGTTCTGGTGTGCCGTTGCTCATGAACGACGATGTAAAACAGATGGAACCCAAACGTTAAAGAATTGATCAACAGATTAACAATACCGCGGCTCATATCATGGAGCGGTGGAAATTGCAACCCGTCATCGCGCATTCCCCCGTAGGGAAAGGTCGCGTGACCTTTAGGTTATTTAAACCATAGTGATGGGCGCGAGGCGATAGGTCATTGTAGAAAATGTTCGCGACCGTTCCTTACAGCCCCTCACCCCCATTTTCCCTCACCTGCAAAAACTTCGTGGAAATTCTTGTCAGGATCGGCTACTATTTGCCCGGCCGTTGGCTAATTCAATCAACGAAAGGAGGCAACGATGAGACTTAAAACAAAAGACGGAGGATGGAATCCTTACTTTGCCGGAGCGCTGGTGGGCATCCTGGCGATTGTTTCAGTTTGCGCCACGACGGAGCTGATGGGCAAAACCAATTATCTGGGCGCGTCCACCACTTTTGTCCGCGCCGCCGGTTTTGTGGAGCAGGTATTCGCGTCGGAACACGTTGCGCAAAACACCTATTTCGCCGCCACAAAAATCAAAGTGGACTGGCAGTTCATGCTCATCATCGGAATCTTCCTGGGCTCGCTGATCTCTTCTCTCACGGATAAAAGTTTTCTGGTGGAAAAAGTGCCGCCCATCTGGAAGGAAC
>JAQVQT010000006.1:0-10689 GCA_028701435.1 Smithellaceae bacterium
CCGAAAATACTGGGCATTGCCTGCAACTGGTGCACCTATACCGGGGCCGACCTTGCCGGAACGACGAGACTGCAATATCCGCAGAATCTCCGGGTGGTCCGTGTGATGTGCTCCAGCCGGATCAACCCCTCGTTTATCTTTCGCGCGTTTCAGCTGGGCGCGGACGGTGTGCTGGTCGGGGGATGCCATCCGGGCGATTGCCATTACAACACCGGGAACCTTTATGCGCGAAGACGGTTGGCCGTGACCAAAAAAATTCTGGAATTTGCCGGCCTGGAGCCGGGGAGATTCCGCGTCGAATGGATCTCCGCCTCCGAAGGAAACAAGTTCGCTCAGGTTGTCACCGAGTTCACCGGACAGATCAAGGCGCTGGGACCCCAGACCAAATTCAAGATTTCATAGAAGCGCGAGGGAGTATATGGCAGTCAGCTTTCAGCAAATTGAAGAGAAATTAAAGACCGAAGCCCGAAGGCTTTTGGAATCGGGCCAGGTGAGCCTGGTGCTCGCATGGGGCGAAGGCTATGATGAAAACCATCCCATGCCCTATGTCGCCAAGTGTCCGTCCGACGCGGACGGCATCGTGTTCAACGAGTATTGCACCCACAATCCGGCCCGGTATCTGGTCCGGTATCCGCGGGGAACCAAAATCGCCATCGCCGTCAAGGCGGCGGACAGCCGCGCCGTAGTTCAGCTCATTCAGGAAGACAAGGTCAAGCGGCACGACCTGGTGATTCTCGGCATTCCGGTGTACGGCATCAAAAACCCGAAGACGGGTGAGCTCATCGACGACAGGACCACCTGCGGCCTGTATAATCCCGTGTTGTATGATGTCCTGATCGCCGAAGAGGTTCACGGACAGCCGGTCTCGTCGCCTTACGCGGTGCTGGCCGAATATGAAGCGATGGATCAGGAAGCGCGTTTTGCGTTCTGGAAAAAAGAATTGGATCGGTGCATCCGCTGCTACGCCTGCCGCAAGGCCTGCCCGATGTGCTACTGTGATCCCTGCTTTATCGATCAGAACAAACCCAAATGGGGCGAGAAATCTCCGGACCCGGCGGGCAACCTGATGTACCATCTGACCCGCTTTCATCATCTGGCCGGCCGTTGCATCGACTGCGGCGAATGTTCGCGCGCCTGTCCGGTGGACATTCCTCTGTATCTGTTTCACAAGAAAGTGGCCAAAGACTGCGAGGAAATGTTCGGCCAGGCCGCGGGGATGAGCATCGAAGACAAGCCCGTGCTGGTCAATTTCCGTATGGAAGATTCCGACAAAATTCTGGAATAAGGAGCTTTTGTTGTGCTGAAGAAAACCACCCTCAATCAATTATCCGATCTGGCTTTCGCGCTGATGGAAAAGGGAACGCTGGTCGCCCCGGTCCGCCAGAACGCCGGCTTCCAATTTCGCGAAATCACCGACGCGAAGCAGGTGGACCTGAATTTTCACAATACCGTCATCAGTCCCAAATCCGTTTTCTTTCCGCAGACGGAAGATTTTGTCCGCTACAAAACGGGCCGGCCCGTGCAGGAGGCCGAAGCGGTCGAGCCGCAGGGGAAGCCCCTGATTCTTTTCGGCGTCCGTCCCTGCGACGTGAAGAGCTTTGAGATCATGGACATCCATTTTTCCGGCACCGGCGCAGTCGATCCTTATTGGCAGGCCCGAAGAGAAGCGGCTACCATCATCGGATACGCCTTTGATGTCGGCGCGCCCGCCGAGTCGGAGGAATTTTATCAGACGCTGGGCATCGGCGCGGCCGACCCCGAAGGCAGCGACATCTTCATGGTGCGTCATGGCGATGATCTCTTGCTCAAAAGCATCACCGGCAGGGGGGAGGCGCTGCTGGCCGGAATCGGCGGCTTGACCGGAGCGTCGGCCGATGACGAGAAATATTTTGACGACACGGTGGCCGCGGGGCGGGATTTCAAGACGCGTTTTACCTGCGTGGACGCCAAAGCCATTACGAAGAAGCTGGAAGATCTTTTTCATCACACGGATTTCTGGGAGAAGGCATCCAACGCCTGTTTGAGCTGCGGTGTATGCACCTTTGTGTGTCCGACCTGCTATTGCTTTGATATTTGTGATGAAACCCTGTTTAAGCAGGGAACACGCCGTCGCGTGTGGGACGCCTGCATGTTCACGGATTTCACGCTGGAAGCCAGCGGCCACAATCCCCGCACGAAAGTATATCAGCGCCTGCGGCAGAAAATTAACCACAAGTATTCGTACCATGTCCGGAAATACGGCGTGATTTCCTGCGTGGGCTGCGGCCGCTGCACGCGGTATTGCCCCGTGAATATCGATATTTTTTCCATTGTCGAAGAAGCCATGAAGGCGTGACGCCGAACGCCCCAAAGGCGCGTTCGGGAATAAACTCATTTGAGGAAGAATATGCGTTCAACGAATCCCTACATCCCCATGCCGGTGGAGATTGTAAAAATCACCGACGAAGTGGATACCCATGACATCAAGTCGTTCCGCTTTAAATTTCTAAATGCCGAGGACGAGTCCCGGTTTCAGTATCTGCCCGGCCAGTTCGCGGAGCTGTCCATTTACGGAAAAGGAGAGTCTCCGATCGGCATCGCCTCCTCGCCCACGGAGCCAGGCTATGTCGAGTTTACGGTCCAGCGGGCGGGCGCCATCGTGCCCGGGCTGGTGACGGCGGCGCTGCACGACATGGAAGAGGGCGGCAAAATCGGCCTGCGGGGGCCGCTGGGGCATCCGTGGCCGATTGAGTTTCTGGAGAAAAAGAATATCGTTGTGGTCGGCGGCGGATTCGCTTTCACCACGCTCAGGTCGCTTGTCAAATATATGCTGCACGGGGACAACCGCTCCCGCTTCGGCGACATCACCGTCATTTACGGCGCGCGGACTCCGGGCCTGCTTTGTTATAAGGATGAACTGGCCGCGTGGGAAAAGCGCAATGACATCAAAACCATCATCACCGTTGACAAGGGAAATGAAACCTGGAAGGGCAGAGAGGGATTTGTCCCCGCTGTCTGCAAAGACGTCGCGCCGTCGCCCGCAAACGCCGTGGCCGTCATCTGCGGCCCGCCCGTCATGATCAAATTCACGCTGCCGGTTTTCTTTGAGCTGGGTTTTTCCAAGGAGAATATTTTGACGTCGCTGGAAATGCGCATGAAGTGCGGCATCGGCAAATGCGGCCGCTGCAACGTCGGATACAAGTATGTTTGTTCCGACGGGCCGGTGTTTTCACTGGCCCAGTTGGAAGAATTGCCCCGCGACTTCTGATGATTCCGTAAAATGCCCATAGGCTGCGTTGCGCTCCGTTCGCGTCGCTGCGACCTACGAAAAAGTAGGTCTCACTCCACGATACTCGCGCGCCTTGCCTCTGGTACATTTTACAAAATCATCTGTATGAAATGTATTTCCATTTTTACGCTTCAATCGACTAAAAAAGAGAGGCGATCAATGAAGAAAACACTGATAGTTCTCACCACCATCCTTTTCACTGTTTCATTGGTTTTTGCCGCGCAGGCCGTTTTGCCGAAGGCGGATAAAAACAAAGACGGGAAAATCAGCCACCAGGAATACCTGGATGCGTCAGGCGCGGCGTTTGACTTTCTGGACAAAAACCGTGACGGCGTCGTGACGAAAGAGGAGATGCAGGCCCACGGTAAAGTTGACACGGATCAATGGATTCGCGAAGCCGACGCCAACCAGGACGGCAAAGTCCATAAAAGCGAACACCAGGAGACCGCAAGGAAAAGGTTCTTTTCCCTGGACAAAGATAAGAGCGGTCATATCGATCGGAATGAATGGGCCTCCGACCGCTCCGATCTTTATTCCCCCTTCAATCTCTTCACATTTTGATCGGCGGGATTGCGCCGCACCAAGAAAAGCCCGTCTTTAGCCGGACAAGAGGCTGTTCATCCTTTCTTCCCGTGGAAGATCAAACTCTCTTCAACACCTTTTTATGATTGATTTTTTGCATGGATTGCATTAACGTGCGCGGACTATTTTCAAAGGAACAGCAAATGCAATATACGGTTCAACCGCTTCAGCAGGGATACGCCAATCAGATCCTTTCCATCAACGTAACAACCGGCAAAATGGAGGTCCGTTCCCTGGACCCCGAAGTTCGTGATTTCTTTATCGGTGGAAGGGGGCTGGGGCTTTATCTGCTGCATGAGCAAGTTACTTCCCGGACCAAAGCCTCTGATCCGGAAAATCCCCTGATTTTCTCACCGGGGCCGCTGGGCGGCATTCCGCAGTTTCCCGGAACGAGCAAGTGCATGGCGATTTCCCTGTCGCCGCTGACCGGCATTCCCGGTGTCTCCAATTTTGGAGGCCATTTTGGCGCTTATCTGAAATATGCCGGGTTTGACGCACTGACCGTCGCGGGAATCGCACGTGAACCGGTCATGATTGTCATTGACGGTTTCAAACGGGAAATCTCCATCGTTGGTGTTTCTGAAGACGATCAGGTTTTTCACCTTGAAAAAACACTGGTGGACCGTTTTTTGCGCGAAGGCCATGAAAAAAAGGACCTGGCCTTTTTGACGACCGGCATCGGAGCGATGAACACGTCTTTCGGATGCATCAACAGCCATTACTATGACGCCACGAAACCGGCTCCCGGCGGCAAAGGCCTTTTCCGCACCAAACAGGCCGGCCGCACGGGCCTGGGGTCCGTGATGAGCCGCAAGCGCATCGCGGCCATCGTCGTTCTGGCCGCTTTTCCCCGCGGGGAAAACCCTTACGGGGCGGCCGACTGGAACAAGGTCAAAAAGGCGGGGGCGAAGCTGCACGGGGTCGTCCGGGACATCGATCCGCAGGCGCTGCAAATGCACCTCAAGGGATCAGCCGGCCTGATCTCTTTTATGAACAAAGACGAATACCAGTCCCTGCCCGTGTATAATTACCAGCGCGGTTCGCACCCGCAGGCGGGGCAGGTCTGCGGCAAAATTTACGCCGAGCGTCTGTTTGAGCATCGCGGAATGGACGGATGCTTTCCGGGCTGCAATCTGCGCTGCACCAAGGGCGGGTGGGTCACGCTGACATCCGGCGAGCATCGCGGACAAAGGGTCTGGGTGGATGGTCCCGAGTATGAAACCGCCGCCGGGTTCGGCTCGAACCTGGGCATGTGGCATCCTGAATTTGTCATGGAAGCCAACTGGCATTGCGACAATTACGGCATCGATACCATTACCACCGCCGTCCTCATGGCATTTATCATGGAATGTTTCCAGCGCGGCTACCTGACGAAGGAGGACACGGACGGCTTTAGCCTGACCTGGGAAGACGAGCAGGCGGCGCTGCAGTTCATCCATGACCTGGCATACCGCCGGACCGAATTGGCCCGCGCCGCCGCCTTGGGCATGGTGGGCCTGACGGCCTGGGTCGCTGAAAAGTACGCGGCGCGAACCGGCAAAGCCAAGCCGCTCGAGGAGCTGCAGACCTTTGCCATGCAGACCAAAGGTCTTCCTTTCTCCCTCTATCGGACGCACCGGTCGTTGTCCATGCAGGCTTCTTATGCGGCGGCCAGCGACATCGGCGCGCACCACGCCGCCGCCTGGCTGGTCAAAGTGGATCTGCTGGGCGCCTTTCCCACGTTTGAATCCAAGGCCAGAGCGCTCGTCACCTATCCGCGCGTTCGCCTCGGCAACGACAACCTGGGTGTGTGCAAGCTGCCCTGGGTGGATGTATTAAATCCCGATTCCATGAAACAGGACCATACCGATATTTACATCAATCCGGCTTCGCAGGAACTGTATGCGGATTTTTACAACGGCGTGCTGGGTACGGAACTGACCTGGGAGCAGATCTTCGAGCAAACGGACCGGGACATCAATCTGCAGCGTGTGATGAATGTCCTGTTTTTTCAATCCGCGACAGGGGATCGCGACTGGATTCCTGACCGGGCCATCGGGCCTACGGAGGACGCGCTCTATGAACTGGAAAAAGATTATAACGACCGGCAGCTCTGCGTGATCCTGAATTTGCCGCTGCCGGAAATTCAGCAAATGCCCACGGGCGAAAAGCGCGCCATTCTGATGCGGCATCGAAAAGACGAGCTGCGTCAGTTGATTCTTGTCTATTACCGCGAGCGGGGTTGGACCGCTTCGGGCGTCCCGAAGGTGGAGACGCTTGAGCAAATCGGTGTATGGCGTTTTCTGACCCAGGAAGCCAGGACAATCATCGCCCGCCTGAACGGGTGAAGATTCACGGCAGGAAAGGAGTCTCCCGTGCTTCAGAATCAGGTCTGGCAGCCTCTTCCGGGAAGCCGGCAGGCGGAAATCTATCCGTATCTGCGCAAGCCCGATCTTCTCTCCTCCAATTCCTGTATTATCCGCACACCCCGGCAGATTCTTCTGATCGACGCCGGGGCGCTGGCCGCGCAGACCGCCGACCTGAACCGAATCTTGGCGGACTGTCAGCGGGAACGATCCCGCCCGGTCGTCGTTTACCTGACCCACTGTCATCTGGACCATTCCCTGGAGGTCGGCAGGCACCGGCAGATCATGACGACGGCTCCCGTCTGGATCGCCATCCAGGAACAGGGGGCCGATTATCTGAGTGAGGGAGATTCGGCAAAAACCATCGCGGAACTCTACGGCGTGGCTTTTCCGTCCCTGCAGCCGGATATCCGACTGCTGACGGAAACGGACAAAAGAAGAAAAGCCCCGCGATCCATTTCGCTGATGCCCGGCGTGGACATGACCATCACGACCGAGGCCATCGAAACGGACCTGAAGCAGTCTTTTTTTCAGCAGACCGTCTCCATCGGCGGAGGCGACGTCCTGGAAATTTATTCGGCGCCCGGACACAGCCCCGACAGCATCTGCATTCGAGCCGGCGAAGTTCTCTTTATCGGCGATTTGCTTGCCGCGGCCAATCCGATGGTTGCCGGAATTTCCGGTTGGCACCGGGAGCATCTCATGGACACCCAACATCACGTGCAATGGCTTTTGGATCACAAGCCGGTCAAGATTTGCTATCCCGGACACGGCGGCCTGATTCCGTCCGAGAAAGCCCGCGAGATTCTGCGGCGGCTGGAGCGCAAAACCCTCTCACTGGGCGACGTGAGCCGAATGAACGAGGAGCGCCTCTTTCAGATCACCGACTACGCGCTGGAGCTTTTGGACGAGGCCGAGGAGGTTTTTTCGTCGATCGCCGGCCGTCTTCTTTACGTGGCCTATCAACTGGAGCGCCTGGAGGAGGAAGAGGCCGCCTGCCGGTGCCGCAACGCGATGCCCATGGAGAAGATTGACGCCTGCCTGCTGGAGTTTCGCAAACTCTGCCGTGGACTGGATTCCGGAAAAATCCGACGGGTGGAATTCGCGCATGGCGCGCTGGCGATTGTCGAACAGGTAAAAACGCTCTTTGATCCCCGCCCGCTGGCCGCCATCCTGCCCCAGACGCTGATTCACCGGGGCACAGGCCTGCTTCTGGATTTTATCGGCATTGCGAACGGACGCCGCAATCTTGAGGAGTTTATTCCAACAGACGTCAACGAGGTGATCGACGACGTGCTGCGGGCGGTGCAGGACAGCCCTCACCTCACCGAATCCGTTTTGGATTACGTGGAAGATGACGCGCAGTTTCTGGCCGCTCTGGTTCTGCGCATCGGCCATGAACCGGCAGCCAATCGTCCCGTCGTTGATTTTCTGCCGAAGAGGCCCCTTCCTTACGTGTCCGTCGCGGCCGGCCGTTTTTCAAATACGCTCCTGACCTTTCTGGACTGGCTTGCGCAGGCGCATTCACCGTCCATTCGCATCGCGACGGGCATGGATCGCAGCGGTCTTTTTGTGACGGTAGCGCCCGCGGGCCCGGACGGCGAGGCGCCGACGGCCCACCGGAAGAAAAAAATCGATTCCTTTGCCCGCCGGTTTCGCCTGTGCGGCTTGGTGTTGGAAACAGCTCAGGAAGGCTTTCGGCTGACGCTTGCCGAAAAGCAGGACGCCCCCGACGCCTTTTTGGCCAATTGATTTACACCGGACATTTTTTTGAAAAAGTGGTTGATTTAACCGTCAAAAAAAATTAAGAAACACCCTCAAGCGCATTGAATAACGAAACATCCGATACATTTTTTCCGGCAAGATTCACCCAGTAAACAGGAAGTTGAAAAAATATTTTTCGATAAGGAGACTGCTTTATGGAAATCAAGAAAATTTGTGTGTTGGGCGCTGGACTGATGGGGAACGGCATTGCGCAGATTTGCGCGCAGGCGGGGTACGAAGTGGCTCTTCGGGATATCGAGCAGCGGTTTGTGGAGGGAGGCATGAACACGATCAAAAAGAACCTGGCCCGGGACGTCGAAAAAGGGAAAATGACCCAGGCGCACATGGAGGCGGTTCTCGGCCGCATCAAGCCTACGCTGGATCTGAAAGAGGCGGCCGTCGGCGCGGACGTGGTGGTCGAAGTCGTGATCGAAGTCATGGACGTCAAGAAAAAAGTCTATGCCGAACTGGAAGCCGTCGTTCCCGAACATTGCCTGTTTTTCACCAACACGTCCGGCCTCAGCATTACGGAGATGGCGGCCGTGACCGGCCGTCCGGACCGTTTTATCGGCACGCATTTTTTCAATCCTGTTCCGGTGATGCGCCTTCTGGAAATTATCCGCGGCCATCAGACCTCCGATGAAACACTGAAAACCGCACAGGAGTGGGGCAAGAAAATCGGCAAAGAGGTGATTACGGTGAAAGAGGCCCCCGCCTTTGTCGTCAACCGGATTCTGTGCACCATGCTCAACGAGGCCTTCTTTGTGCTGGACGAGGGGCTGGCGTCGGCCGAAGACATCGACAAAGGCATGGTGCTGGGTTGCAACCATCCGATCGGGCCGCTGGCGCTGGCCGACCTGGTGGGGAACGAGACATTGCTGCGCGTCATCGAAGGCCTGCACCGGGAACTGGGCGACAAATACCGTCCGGCGCCCATTTTAAGAAAGCTGGTCCGCGCCGGAAATTTCGGGCGCAAAACCGGCCGGGGTGTTTACGATTACGGCAAAAAATAAAATCATCCGGCGGGAGGGTGCGGGCTTCCAGGCCGTCACGGCAATTTAAATACTGATGAAAAGGAGAAATAATCCATGGATTTCGAATTGACGGAAGAAATGCGAATGTTGAAGGAGATGGCCTATAAATTTGCCGTGGCGGAAATCGCGCCGGTTTCCGCCGAATGCGACGAGCAGGAAAAATATCTGCCGGAAATCCGAAAGAAGGCGGCCGAAAACGGTCTGGTCGGCGCGTGGATTCCGGAGGCCTACGGCGGGTCCGGCGCCGGCATCTTAGGCAATACCATCATCACGGAGGAGCTCTCCAAAATCGACATGGGCATCGGACTGAACATCGTCGCCTCCGGCTTTGGCTGCGAGTCCATCCTCAACTACGGAACGGAAGAGCAGAAGAAGACCTATCTGCCGCCGGTCTGCCAGGGCGTCCAGGTGTGTGCGGGCGCCTACACCGAGCCCAATGCGGGAACCGATGTCTCAGGCTACAAGACGCGGGCCGTCAAAGACGGAACCGACTATGTGATCAACGGCAACAAAATGTTCATCACCAACGGCACCGTGTGCGATTTCATGGTCGCGCAATGCATCACCAACCCCGATCAAAAGAAGCACAACAGCTTCAGCCTGATCATCGTGCCGGCGGACGCCAAAGGGGTGACGCGCAACAAGCTTCACGGGAAGATGGGCATACGCGCCAGCGACACGGCGGAGATCGCGTTTGAAGACGTGCGTGTTCCCCAATCCAATCTGGTGGGGAAGGAAGGGAATGGCTTTCGCCAGCTCATGCATTTTTTCGACATCACCCGCGTGATGGTTTCCGGCCAGGCCCTGGGGCTTGCGCAGGCGTGTCTGGAAACCAGCATCAAGTATGTCAAGGAAAGAACCGCTTTCGGCGCGCCGCTGGGCGCTTTTCAAATCACACAGATGAAACTTACGGAAATGGCCATCCGCATTGAAGCGCTGCGCGGACTGGTGTACAAGGCGGCCTGGCTGATCGATCAGGGAAAGCCCGATTACACGCTCGCGGCCATGGCAAAATTCTACGGCGGGCAGACCGCCGTCTTCTGCGCGAATTACGCCGTGGAGCTGCACGGCGGCTACGGATACATCGAAGAGTACCCCGTGCAGAAATGGTACCGGGATGCGAAAATCCTGGAGCTTTACGAAGGGACCAAGGAAGCCGAAATCATGACCATCGGCCGGGCGCTGCAGGCCCGGTAATCTTACCGGCCCTTGCCGCTGGTCCTGTCCTGATATTTCTTGACTTCGTCCGTATCGGTAGGGGGATAGATGATCACCTTTCCCTCTTCCTTTGTTTTAACGCCGATGATGAGGCCCAGCATGGAGTACCACTCGCCGATTTTCCGGCCCTGGCTGTCCAGAATGTCAAAGCCGTGGGGGCTCTGATAACAGCACTCGTTGAGTCGCCTTTGCATGTTGGTGACGAGGTCGGCCATGACCTCCGTCTTTGGCTCGATTTTTTTCCACAGGTCCTCGTCGCTGTCGATGATCAGGTCTTTCTGCAGGCCGAAAATGGCCAGGGGATAAACGTCCGACCCGCTGATGAAATAGGTGTAGTCGCTCCGAACGACAAACTTTTTGAAATTATCCGTCGCCTCGACGCTTGGCTCGAAGCGGCCCATGTCTTTGAAGAGTTTTCCTGAGCAGCCGGCCAGAAGCCCCGTGAGCATGAAGGCCAGCAGGACCGCTGAAATCATCC
>JAQVQT010000006.1:10789-25240 GCA_028701435.1 Smithellaceae bacterium
CCACGGTTTCATCAGCATGGCAGGACGTTCATGCCGATGATGATCATTCGCCGAATCCGGCGTGTTCACGGAACGCCGCGCATTTGCGTGCGCGTCCGCCCCGTGTGCGAATACGGAGGCCAGAGCTGCACCGTCACCCACGGCAGTCATCACATCCGTTACGTCGCGCCGTCCTGGATTTTACGCCTGACGACCGACATCTCCGTGACCGCCGTGCTTCAGGAAATCCCCTTTTTCCTGGAAACCGCCGCCACGCTGATTCTGGGGCCGGACGAAACCATTCCGGATGCCATCGGCGATCTTTCCCACCGTTTCCTGAACGAAACCATCGGCAGCTGGCGCAACTGGGTTAGAGACCTTTCCATTCCCTTCGAGTGGCAGGAAGAGGTGATCCGCGCCGCCATTACCCTGAAGCTGAACACGTTTCAGGATACGGGCGCCATCATCGCGGCCATGACGACATCGATTCCGGAGGCGCCGGATTCGGGCCGCAACTGGGACTACCGCTACTGCTGGTTGAGAGACTCCTATTTTGTCGTGAATGTCCTGAACCGCCTCAGCACGACCAATACCATGGAGCGATATTTAAATTATCTCATCAATGTGGTAGCGGGAACGCCCAATGGCCGGATTCAGCCGGTGTACGGCATTGACGGCAGAGCCCGGCTGGATGAGCGGGACGTCGAAAGCCTTCCCGGCTACCGGGGCATGGGGCCCGTCCGGATCGGCAACCAGGCCTGCGAACAGATCCAGCATGATGTTTACGGATCGGCCATCCTCGCCGTGGCGCACACCTTCTTTGACCGCCGGCTTGCCCACCGGGGAGGAGCGGCTCTCTTCTCACGGTTGGAGCCCCTGGGGGAAGCGGCCCTTGCTGTTCATGACCAGCCGGATTCGGGTCCATGGGAAACGCGCAACACGCTGCGGGTTCACACGTTTTCCAGCCTGATGTGCTGGGCGGCCTGCGACCGCCTGGCCCGTATCGCCGTTTATATCGGCCTTGCCGAACGCGCCGCCTGCTGGCAGAGCCGGGCGGACCGGATTCACGCAACCATCTGCCGCCGCGCGTGGAATGAAAAAAAGCAGTCTTTCGTCGGCTCATTTGACACAGACTCCCTGGACGCCAGTCTTCTGTTGCTCCACGACATCGGGTTTTTATCCGCCGAGGATCCTCGTTTTGTCCGGACGGTTGGCGCGATTGAAAAGGAGCTCCGTCGTGGCGATTATATTTACCGCTACGTGGAGACGGATGATTTCGGGGTTCCTCAAAACGCTTTTGTGGTCTGCACTTTCTGGTATATTTACGCCCTGGCCGCTCTGAACCGCGGTGAGGAAGCCCGCGCGCTGTTTGAAAACCTCCTGTCCCGCCGCAGCCGCCACGGACTTCTGGCCGAGCACATCGACCCGTGCACGGGCGACCCCTGGGGAAATTTTGTTCAGACCTACAGCATGGTGGGTCTGATCAACTCCGCCATTCGCTTAAGCAGGCGCTGGGACAGCGCGTTTTAGAAGGGAGGGAAGGATGAGTCTTCAAAGAATCAAATCTTCCCGATCGCTTCGCCTTACGCTGCGCTTTGTCGTACCCCTTGTGGTGGCCATGGCGCTCCTGGCTTACGCGGTGCTGCCTCTGGTGGACAAGCTGACGCTGCACTGGTCGGTTCGGGACATGGATATTCGGTCAAAGCTGGTGACCAGTACGCTTCAGGAGCCTCTGGGCGAACTTTTAGGACAGGGCAACAAAAGAAAAATCCAGTCCCTGCTGGCCCGCGCCATGCAGGATGAACGTCTTTTTGCACTGGGCTATTGCGACATTCAGGGAAAGCTGCTCTTCAAGACGCGGGCTTTTCCCGACGGCCTCGGCTGTTTGTCTCCGGATCCTTCTGCCCGAAAAACTTCTTCGCTGCTGGAACTGCCGCAGGGCCTGGTGCATGTTGCCGTCAATCCCTTTTCGATTGAGGGGCTGCCGATGGGCTCCCTGATGGTGCTTCACGACATGAGCTTTGTCCGGCAGCGAAGCGAGGACACGCGCAAATACCTTCTGGTCCTGTTTGCCGTTCTTTCTTTGGTGACCTCCGTGATTACGGTGCTGATCGCCCACTTGAGCTGGCGCGGCTGGATGACCGGCGTCCGCGCACTGCTACGAGGTGAAGGCCTGATCAGCCCTTTTTCCAAGTCTTCCAGCTCCGAACTTCAGCCGCTGGTGGGGGATCTGCGCGCCCTGCTGCGTACGATGGATGCGGAAAAGCGGATGGCGGACGATCTCACCATTTCCTGGAATCCGGATTCGCTCCGCAGCCTGCTTTTCAAACAACTGGCGGGGGAGCAGATTCTCGTCGTTTCCAACCGGGAGCCGTACATCCACATGAAAGGAAGGGAAGGGATGGAGGTTCAGCGCCCGGCCAGCGGACTGGTGACGGCGGTGGAACCGGTCATGCGCGCCTGTTCCGGGATATGGATCGCCCATGGCAGCGGCACGGCCGATCGGGAGGTGGTGGACCAAAAGGATCATGTCCGCGTGCCGCCCGAACATCCGGAATACACGCTTCGGCGCATCTGGCTAACGCAAGAAGAGGAGCAGGGATACTACTACGGTCTGGCCAATGAAGGCCTTTGGCCGCTTTGCCACATCGCGCATGTGCGCCCCATCTTCCGGACCGGCGACTGGAAGCGGTACGTGGCGATCAATCAGCGTTTTGCCGACGCGGTGATCAGGGAAGCCGAACGGGATGACCCGGTCGTTCTGGTTCAGGACTACCATTTTGCTCTGCTGCCGGGCATGCTCCGCCAGTCCCTTCCCAGGGCAACCATTATCACCTTCTGGCACATTCCCTGGCCCAACCCGGAATCCTTCGGGATCTGCCCCTGGCGGGAAGAAATCCTGCGAGGCATGCTGGGAAGCACGATTCTTGGTTTTCACACGCCTTTTCACTGCAAGAATTTTCTCGAAACCGTGGACCGCTACCTGGAAACGCGTGTGAATTACGCGTCTTCCACCATTTCTCACGGCGGCAATCTGACGCTGGTTGAAGCGTATCCGATTTCCATTCAGTGGCCGTCGCCCTGGCAGGACACACAGCCGCCGGTCATTCGATGCAGGGAAGACATCCGGCAAGAGCTGAACCTCGGGCGGGATATTTTACTGGGGCTCGGTGTTGACCGGCTGGATTACACCAAAGGAATTCTTGAGCGTTTGAGGGCGGTCGAATGTCTTCTGGAGACGCATCCGGACATGGTCGGTCGGTTTTGTCTCATCCAGATCGCCGCTCCGTCGCGATCGGTTCTCGAAGAATACAGGGCCTTTGAGTCCCGCGTCCGGGCTTTGGCCGAACAAATCAATGCGAAATTTTCCCGCGACGGCTATCAGCCGATTCATCTGAAAGTGGAGCATCACGAACCGCGCGACATCAACCGCTACTACCGTGCCGTGGATATCTGTCTGGTGACGAGTCTGCATGACGGCATGAATCTGGTGGCCAAGGAATTCGTGGCGGCCCGCGACGACGAACGGGGAGTCTTGGTGCTCAGCCGTTTTACCGGAGCGGCCCACGAGCTGTATGAAGCCCTGATCGTCAATCCCTATCATATCGAACAGACGGCCGACGCCCTTTATCAGGCACTTACCATGCCCGAATTCGAACAGCAGGCGCGGATGCGCAGCATGCGGTCCATGGTGATGGATTTCAATGTTTACCGGTGGGCGGCCCGAATGCTTCTGGATGCGGCGCGCATTCGCCGGCGCGAGAAGCTGGCGGAACGGATCGGTGTCGCGATATGAGGCTGGATTCGCCCGCTCAATATCTCTTCGGAAGGACCGCCTGCTCCGTCCTCGAGCGTTTTCTGGATCGGTCAACATTGTTCGCTTTTGATCTGGACGGCACACTGGCGCCCATCGTATCAAATCCGGATGCCGCCGGAATCCCCGGGACGGTTCGAAAGGAATTGTCCGTTCTGGCCGGGATGGCGCCCGTTGCGATTATTACCGGGCGTTCCCGCCCGGATGCCTTGCGGCATCTGACGTTTCCGCCCCGTTTTCTGGTCGGGAATCACGGCGCTGAAGGGCTTTCGGGATGGAAGGCGCGGGAGAAGGCTTTTGTCCGCGCGGCGCGGGACTGGCAGCGCCAGCTCGACTCGCTCATTCCGGCGGATCAACGGAGAGGCATCGTGGTGGAAAACAAGGGTTCAACGATTTCCATTCACTACCGGCAGGCCGAAAACCGGAAAAAAGCACATACCATGATTTGCCGGGCCGCCGACCGGCTGGTGCCGCCGCCCAGGCGGGTCAGGGGCAAATGTGTCGAAAATCTGATTCCGGAAGGCGCTCCGGACAAAGGTGCTGCTCTGAAGCTGCTCATGCGGCAGGCCGGGTGTTCCAAGGCGTTTTTTGCCGGTGATGACGAGACCGACGAAGATGTGTTCCGGCTGAACCACAAACGCATCCTCGCCGTCCGTGTGGGCCGAAAGAATGACAGCAGCGCCCGTTTCTTTTTGCGCGAGCAGTCTGAAATCGCCCGTCTTTTGCGCGAGATCAACCGGATCCTCGGGCGATCCTGAGCCCGTCCCTGTTGCAATGAATCATGTTTTGATGACTTCTCTGGCGATGACGATGCGCTGAACTTCCGAGGTGCCTTCATAGATGGTTGTGGCGCGGGCATCCCGGTACAGGCGTTCGACCTTGTACTCTTTGGTGTAGCCGTAGCCGCCGTGGACCTGGAGCGCCATGTAGGCGGCCTTGTTGGCCGTTTCCGAGGCGTACAGTTTGGCCATGGAAGCTTCCTTGGTGAACTTCAGTCCACGATCCTTGCGGTCGGCCGCGGCCAGCGTCAGCCAGGAGGCCGCTTCAATTTGGGTTGCGGCGTCCGCGATCATAAATTGAATGGCCTGGAACGAGTTGATGGTTTTTCCGAACTGACGCCTTTGCTCCGTGTAGGTAATCGCTTCAGCCAGGGCCGCCCGGGCAATGCCGACGGCCTGGGAGGCGATGCCGATTCTGCCGCTGTCCAGGGCTAGCATGGCTACCTTGAATCCCTCGCCGGGATTGCCCAGCAGGTTTTTCGCGGGGACCTCGCAGTCCTCGAACACCAGCTCGACGGTATTGGACGCCCTCAGTCCCATTTTGTCTTCTTTGGTTCCGATGGTAAAACCGGGCATGCCTTTTTCGATGATGAACGCCGAGAGGCCTTTGGTGCCTCTTTCCTGGCCCGTCCGGGCGATCAGGTTGATGATGTCGGCATACTGGCCGTGCGTGATAAAGACTTTGGTGCCGTTGATGATGTATTTGTCTTTCCGTAGGACGGCGGTGGTTGCCATCGAACCCGGGTCGGAGCCTGCTCCCGGCTCCGTCAGGGCGAATGCGCCGAGAAGCGCTCCTTCGGCAAGCCCCACCAGCCATTTTTCTTTTTGCTCCGGACTGCCGAACTTGAGAAGCGGCTCCGTGGAGAGGTTGGCGACCGACATGGTGACCGCGCTCGACGCGCACGCGTAGGCGATTTCCTGCAGCGCCAGGGAATAGGCCACCGCGCCCGCGCCGGACCCGCCGAGTTCAGGCGGCACCATCATGCCCAAAAGGCCCAGCTCCCCCATTTTTTTGATTGCGTCCATCGGGAAAATGCCCTGATGCTCCCATGCCGCCGCCATTGGTTCCAGCTCTTTTCTGGCAAAATCCCTGGCCATGAGCCGAATCATTTCCTGTTCGCTTGTGATTTCAAAGGCCATCTTCGTTTCCCTCAGGGAATATACAGAACGACGAGAAGTTCCGTTTTGTCGGAGGAAGGATTGCTCAGCGCGTGATGCAGCGCCGAATTGAAGTGAATGCATTCGCCCGGACTCAGCAGGCTGGTGTTTTTACCTACCGAAATGGAAAGCTTCCCCTTTAAGACATAGACGAACTCTTCCCCTTCATGGTGGTATTCCACGCCTTCGTGGGCGGTGTTGGGTTCGATGGTCACGAGATACGCGCCCAGATGCTTGTCTGCGCCGGATTTGGTGAGCTGGGTGTAGGCGTAGGAACCGGCGCGCTTTTTCTGGCTTTTGACTCTGGAGGAGGCTTTTTTGTTTTCGTCTCCGTCCAGCGTGGCGACATCCACTTTCAGCGTGCGGCTCAACTGCAGAACAAGCGCCACCGGGGCGGTGGTTTCATCCTTTTCCACCTTTTCCAAGAGGTCAGCCGGATAGCCGGTTTCATGCGCCAGGTCTTTAATGCTCAGTTTTCTGCTTTCGCGGTACGCCTTGATGCTCTGACCGAAGGACTTCTTATGTTCTTTGACTTTTGCCATGGGATTCATCCTGTAAAAAAAAGTCTCACTTGATCTTCTGCAGCATTTCCCCCATCATTTTGTGAACCAGATTGACGGCTTTGAGCGGGCGAAGCATCACCTTGAAATCGACGATTCTACCTTCTTCATTCCAGGTGATCATATCCACGCCGTTGATGGAAATGCCGTCGATAACCGTCAGAAATTCGAGCACGGCATGGTTGCCGGAAACGACTTCCCGAAGATAGTGAAACGTTTCGTTGTTGAGGACGTGCAGGGCCGCTGTCAGGTACAACGTGGTTATCGGCTTTCCGGCCTGCGGTGTATGGACCACGGGGGAATGAAAAACGACATTCTCCGCGAGAAGTTCATCCAGACCGGCCGCGTCTCTTTCTTCAACCAGTTTGTGCCAGACGGCGATGGTGTTTTCAATCATGGTTGCACCTCTTTCGTTATTGGCCGGGGACAATGAGTTTGGAGGCTTCCTGGCGCTCCATCTCCTGCGCTTCGGCGATCATGCCTTGAACCGCTTTTTCAATGGCGTCGGGCAGTTTGGCCGCCGCATCGCTGAGCGTTTTGGCGCCTTCGATCAGACACTGAACCGGAATGGGGCCGTTGGGGGACATGAGTTGAGCCATCCCGGTGAAAAGGGCCTCCCGGCTCTCATCCGTCGAACCGTCGATTTTGACCGGCGTGAGGCGCCGGATCGTGGCGAAGGTCAGATCCGTGAAAGACTCTTCTTTGTAAAGATTGTCGGGATTGATCTTAATGTTTGTGATTCTGGGTTCGTCTGCTTCGCTCATGATGGTCTCCTTTTGCGTTGGGGTGATGGGTCATGCCCCGAAAAAAATAAAAGGAAACTGTGGGCAAAACGGCCTCCTTTCTTTCGGATCATTGATGGTTTCCCTACACTGAAAAAGCACGGGGGTCAAGAAGGGATATGAGCGACGAGCAACGAGCGACGAGCGACGAGCGACGAGTTACGAGCAACGAGCAATGAGTTGAAAGAAATGTAGGGAACAGTTTTAAAACATTCCTTACAGGTGTAGGTCATGTGTAATTGTAGGGAACGGTCGCGACCGTTCCTTACGGGTTATGGGTAACAGGTCATAGCCGATGGGCTGAACCTTAAAAACACTCCTGGGCATTCAAGGAAGGTGAGGGAGAGGGTCCAGGGAAGGCATGTTGGAGATACCTATTCACTCCCCGAAACCCTCTCCCCCTTCGGTAGGATTAAAAAAGGGGGATTTTAGCGGTTAGTGAAATTAACCGCATTGATTGTATTTGGTTCAGCCAATCTTGATTTCTATAAAATGACTAGCATTCAGTGTGCCAATTCTTTAATAATTTTATATCGTTGATTTATTTCAAGTATTTTAAATTATTTCTGGATTTTTGTATCAAAAAATGCTTTAAGGTTGTCTCACTGAGACATTATTGAGACATTCGTGAGACAACCTTCAGGTTGTTAAGGGCAGGGGTGCAACATGACACAAGAGTCCAGGTCGGAAAAACGCAGGCTGCTTCGGGACATTAATCTGATGGGTGCGGAGTACTACGAGAAATTTTACGAGCAGACCTATCTGGAATGGAAAAAATTTGTTTCAGGCGACCGCAACATCGACCGGTCCATTATCCCGCGGCAGGTGTTTGATTCCTGGATAAGCTGCGCTGAACTCGGTCTTGACCCGTTTGCCCATCCGGAAAATGAAGTGTTGACCGGGGAAGCACTGGAGACTCTTCTTGCGACCCACAGGGAATTCATTGAGATCAGCCGTCCGTTCATGAAAAATCTGTACCGTTTTCTCGAGGGATCGGGATTCATGGTCAGCCTTCTGAACAGCAAAGGGTATGTGCTGGAGATTTTTGGGGATCCCGAAGAAGACAAACTGGTGCAGACGGCCAGGGGTTATGTCGGGGCCTGCTGGGACCTGAAAAACTCGGGCAACAATGCAGCGAGCGCAGTGGTTTTTTACAAAAAGCCCGTTCAGGTTTTCGGCGCGCAGCATTACGTCCGAATGTATCACGGTGCGACCGGATGCGGATCGCCCATTTTCAGTCCGGAAGGACAACTGCTGGGATGCCTCGCGCTCTTCGGCCGCTACTACCGCGCCAACCCTCACACGCTGGGCATGACGGTGGCGGCGGCAAACGCCATCGAAAACGAACTGCGCATTCGCAAGGCGCTGTCCGAAACCCGTGTGGCCTACAGCTATCAGCAAACGGTGATCTCCTCGATTCAGGAGGCGCTGATCGCGGTCGATTCCGCGGGCCATGTGACGCTGATGAACGACAATGCCCGGAAGATGTTCGGCTTTCCGGAAGACGCCGACTTTACGGGGCAGAGACTGCGGGATGTTTTTAAACGGGAAAACGAGCAGTTTTTTGACCTGATCGAAAATCAGGAAACGGTCACCGACACGGAAGTCCGCATTTTCTTCAAGCATCTTTCGGGCGATTTTACGCTGACCTGCAACCCGATTCTGTCGTCGGGCAAAAATATGATCGGCAAGATCATCATTCTGAATGAAATCCAACGGGCCAAGTCCATGGTGACCCGAATGATGGGGGCGACCGCCAATTTTCATTTTGAAGATATTCAGGGACAAAATCCCCGCTTTTTGCGGACGGTGGACCAGGCCAGAATGGTTTCCCGAAGCCGCTCCAATGTTCTGCTCCTGGGAAAGAGCGGAACGGGCAAGGACATTTTTGCCCAGGCCATTCACAACGAGAGCGACCGGAAAAACGGCCCCTACGTCGCCATCAACTGCGGCGCCATTCCCCGGGATTTAATCGCCAGCGAACTGTTCGGACATGAAGAAGGCGCATTCACGGGGTCGCGGCGCGGCGGCAACCAGGGAAAATTCGAGCTGGCCGACGGCGGCACGCTGTTTCTTGACGAAATCGCCGAAACCCCGCTGGAGCTGCAAACCGCGCTTTTGAGGGTGATCGAGGACAAATCCGTTTTGCGCATCGGCGGCACACGCGTCCGGCCGGTAAATGTGCGCATTATTTTTTCGACCAACAAGGATCTGCGGGAGGAGGTCCGCAAGGGAAATTTCCGCGAGGATCTGTACTACCGCGCCAATGTTTTTGCCATCGAGATGATTCCGCTCAAGGAGCGGCTCGACGACATTCCGCTTCTGGCGGACTGCTTTATCAAGCGCTACGCCGTCGCGATGAAAAAAAACATTACCCGTGTTGACGAAAAGGTGATGGCAATGTTTATGAACTACACCTGGCCCGGTAATGTGCGCGAGCTGCAAAACGCCATCGAACGAATGGTCAATTTTCTGCAGACGCCGGAGCTGACGGCGGATCTTATTCCGGACCATATCCGTCGACCGGACTCCGCGGATGAATTCGGCATGGACCCGGAGACGACCCGGGAAGTCGATAAGCAGATGCTGGCCCGGTTGCTGAATTCAAAAATGCCCAAAAACCGCATCGCCGAAAAAATGAACATTTCCCGCGCGACCCTCTACCGGAAGATGAAGCAGTTCAATTTGCAGTAGCGGGCCAGGACGCCTCGCCCAGGGCCATACGGCACAGGTCGGTGATGAATATTTTCGGCAAACCGGCTTTTGCGGTTGGGGCGCCGAGCACGACATCGCACATGGGACAGATGGTGATCATGGCTTCGGCGCGGTTGTCCATCGCGTCTTGTATGTTGTCGTTCTGAATCTTTGCCGCCAGTTCCCGGTTGACGGCGAGCGCCGGTCCGCCGCAGCACAGGGCGTCCACTCCTTCGTATTTTCTCGATACGCGTTTTACGCCGATGAGATTGAAAATTTCGTCCAGCCAGGCATCCTGATGAGGAATCCAACGGACGGCGCAGTTGGGCTGATAGGCGATCTTCCGGTTCAGCGGCGTGATGTCGCCCGCGTTGTTTTTCAGGTAGTCGAGCAGGTATTCGAACAGGTGCAGGTACCGGTAGGGGACGTCAATGCCCAGCTCCTTCGCTTTGACATGGGCCAGAACATATCCTTCGTTGTGAAGGTAAACGATGTCTTTGCCGAACGCGGCCAGTCCTTCAATCACTTTTTGAGCATACCGTGCGGCAAGGCTCGCACCGCCCATGTGGCACAGCCCGACCAAGGAAACGAAACTGACTCCACGGACGACGGTCATGCCTTTGAACATCCGGCTTTCCACCGTGCCGTCCGGAAACTGTTTGATGCTGAAGGAGTCCAGGGACAAAACGGGCTTGTCGGCGTCTCCCTGGAGGATTCGGTTCGGTCCGCCTTCTGCAAAGCCCTTGATGACGGCATCCGTAAAAGGTTTGAAGCCCGCGACAATCGGACTGGCCCCGGTCTTCTCCTGCATGCGGTAGATGAGATCGGCCGGATCGGCGCCGGTCGGGCAGGTTTGAACACAGGCGTTGCAGGTAATGCAGGCCTCCAGAATATCCGCCGCCTTGCCTTCCATGAGAAGCTTTATTTCGCGTGCGGCCCTTTCCCTGTCGTAATCGACATAGCGGCACCTGACCAGACAATCGCCGCATAAATCACATTTTGAAGCATCCCACATCATTGCACCTCATTTATTTTTCCCGGTGGTTAGGCGTTTTTCGGAATTTCGAGGAAGGGCGGCAGGTTCGGACGGTGCCGCACATCCGTCAGGACTGGATAGCGGAATCCGGCCGCGTGCGTATCCGCCAGCGCCTTCATCACCAAAGCGATTTTATTTTTCGGGATCGTGAAGATGAGTTCGTCATCGTTCGTGGAAGCATAGACCCTGGTTCCGCCCGAGGGAAGGATAAACTGGCTCAGATCCGTTTTGATCGTACGCGCCACAATGTCTCCGCAGCTTGCCATGCCGCTCGGCAGCGTCGGAGCGATGCCGCCGCCTCCGTTGGCGGCAGACTGCGCCAGGCGCATCGCCTGGGCGGAGTTGACGAACAGACAGATCAGGTCCGGCTCGAAATCGGCCCGGTCGATGGGCGCCGACACCATATAGGCGTATTGGCCCGGCTCATGATTTTTTGAATCGTCGCCCAGACCTCCCTGCGGAGGATGATCCATAAATCCCATGGCGATATGGCCTCCAATGCAGCACTGATCTTCTTTGCCGACGGCGACAACCATGCCGTGTCGCCGGGAGAGAGCCCAGGCCTGGCAAAGCGCAATGGGGTAGCCCAGATCCCTGACGGGGACTTTAACCCTGGACGGGAGCGCTTCCTGCGCCGTAAAAAGTTTAACGGCGACGGGATTTGTCTGCGGCCGGATGTACGTGTTCAGCGTTTCATTAACTTTCTTCAGGTCCATGCCTTCCTCCTTTTTTTCAAACCGGGTCTTTGAATTTTGGCGGCTGCTTGGTGAAGTTTGCGTTCATCGCCTCCAACTGGTTGGGACTTCCCATGATCGTCATCATCAGCTCGGATTCCATCATCAGGCCCCTGGCGGAATCTCCATGCCAGGCTTCATGGATCAACTTTTTCGCGGCGCGCACGGCATCGGGGTTTTTGGACGCGATTTCCCGGGCCAGGACCATAGCCTCCTCATGGGGCTTTTCACAAACATGCGTCACCAGATGCAACCGTCCCGCTTCTTCTCCTTTGATGACTTTGCCCGTAAAGATCAGTTCCTTGGCCACGTCCATCGACACGAAATCACGGATGGTCTGAGTGACGCTCATATCCGGAATCAATCCCCATTTCATTTCCATGAGCGAGAACTTGGCATCGGGAGTGCTGAAGCGAATATCCGCGCCCATGGCGATCTGGAAACCGCCGCCCAGCGCAACGCCGTGAATGGCCGCGATCACCGGAACGGGAAGCTCTTTCCATCCGTAGCCGATATGCTGATAGATGTTCGTCATCCGGTTCTGATAACGCTCCGTCAGATTGGGAAACTTGTTTTCTCCGGACAGGAGAGCCGCGAAGTTCTCGACATCCAGCCCGGCGCAGAAGCTCTTCCCTTCGCCGGAGATGACAACGACCCGGACGCCGGGCTCCTTTGCCAGCCGGTTGATGGCATCGGCCATGGCGTCAATCATGTCAAAGCTCAAAGCATTATATTTTTCGGGTCGGTTGAAGCGGACATCCGCGATGTGGTCGGCAATGTTGATTTTTACCAGTTCACTCATCATGTCTCCTTTCTCATGCAGGTTCCACCCGGCAGGGCACAAATCGATGCATCGGCGTTCCGAACTGGTCGCGGTGCGTGTTTTTGGTCAGGCGGTTGACGTTGGCGCCGTATTTTACTCCATTGTAAATCATGCCGAATCCATGAGGAATGACCACGTGGCCTTTGTGCGCGGTGTCCGTGATTTCCAGTTCAATCTCTTCCGTGCCGGCTTCCGTGATGACCCGCACCTGCTCTGTGTCTTTCAGATTCAAGGCGGCCGCGTCTTCCGGATGCATGGCCAGCGTGCAAGCGCGCTTGCCTTGGTTCCAGGCGGGATCGCGCATGAGTGTATTGGCGTTCTTGTCGATGTGACGGCCCGCCATGAGGATGAGCGGAAACTCTGGGGGCAGAACCAGGGTCTCTTCTTCCCGCGCCGCTTCGATTGCTTTTAACTCATCGAGCAGTTCGGGGATGAACAGATTAATTTTGCCGTCTTCGGTTTTGACCTCGGCAAAGTTGTTTTCCGGATCGATTTTTCCCGCCCAGACGCCTTCGGGATGGTCGAGAATCTGCCCAAAGAGTTCTTCGCCTAAACCGGGGCCGGATGTAAAGCCCGCGCGAATGGCATTCTTGTAAAGCGATTTGGGGGCGGCCAGCAGCATACCCCAAAGCGCCGCCAGGTGAACGGAGCCCAGGGCTTTGCCCAGTGTCTTTCCCAGAATAAAAGGCATGGCTTTCAGGGCTTTCGGTTCCGTCATCGCATATTCCATCAGCGCTTTGCCAAAGGTGGCGCGGTCCGCGTAAGCCGCTTGATAAAGGCTTTCGGGAATCGGCGGGATCAATCCCAGTTTGTCGGCAAGCCGCAAATGAATTTCGCCCAGTTCCAGCGGCTCTCCCTCGGGTTCGATGATGGGACGCCGCATCTGAAAGTATATGCCGGGATAGGTCATCGGGAAAAACGTGCCGTCCCAGGATTCGTAGCCGGTGCGGGAAGGCAGGACGTAATGGGAAAGGGCGGCGGTTTCCGTCATGGCGACTTCCCCGGTCACCAGAAGGTCCAGGTGTTGAAATGCCTTTTCATACGCCGTTGTGTCCGCATACGAGCGCAGCGGGTTGGATTGTGTGACGATCACGGCTCTCAATCGCTCGGGATGATCCGACAGAATTTCTTCCGGCATGACATTAGGCGGAAAGGAACCGCAGACCGGAAAGGAATTGGTGGCGACCGTGCGCCAGATTTTGGGATCTCTTTCATCCGTATGCGGCCCGATGGGCATCAGGTGACCGTTAATGACGTTGCCCCCGGGAGAACAGAGTCTGCCGCAGATCGCCTGGAGAATCACAATCAGGTAAGAATTCAGACCGCTGTGGCGTCCCATGAAAAGGCCCAGATCATAGCGCAGCGATGATTTGCGCGTCGCATAAAGGCGTGTAACTTCAAGGACTTGATCGAAGTCCAGACCGCAGGTCTTCACGGCGGCGCGCGCGTCAAAGTTTTCAAAGCAGGATTTCACCGAATCGAAGCCCGATGTATGGTCGGCGAGATACTCCTTATTTTCCCAGCCTTCTTTCAGAATGATCGAAATCATGGCTTTGAGCAGCAGGGCGTCCGTACCGGGGCGGATGGGCAGATGGATGTCGGCGAGCTTTGCCGTCTCGGTTTTACGCGGATCGACCACAATCAGCATTTTATCTTTGTCTTTGGAGAGGCGCTGGAGCTGACGGGGAGCCTGCGGAATCTGATGGCTCTGCATGCCGTTCCAGCCGAAGACCAGAAGGAGGTCCGTGTTGTTCACATCCGGCTGATCATGGAGGTACTGCTTCCCGTGTGTTCGCCCGCAAACCCAGAAGGCGCCGGAAAATTCCTGCGCCAGCGCGCTGTACTGATACTGAGAGCCCAGGCTCCGCATCAGACGCACGCCGAAAGCCGCTTCGAAATGACAGCCCTGTCCGCCGCCGCCCATGTAGGCAAAGGCGCGGGGACCGTATTGGTCGATAATGCCTTTGAGCTTCGCTGCGATTTCATCGATGGCCTGGTCCCAGGAGATCCGCTCGAATTTGTCCCCGACTTTTTTCAAGGGATATTTCAGGCGGTCGGCGTTGTGCTGGTGATAGGCGACGTTCAGGCCCTT
>JAQVQT010000007.1:0-21103 GCA_028701435.1 Smithellaceae bacterium
GTCGTAAGCAAGGTCATTGCGTAGAAATGGTAGGTTAACCGATCCATGAAAGAACAGAAGATAAGAATTCGTCTCAAAGCTTACGACTACAAACTGCTGGACCGTTCTGTCGAAGAAATTGTAGAGACTGCAAAGAGGACCGGCGCTCGCGTCGCCGGTCCCATTCCTCTTCCTACGGAAATCAATAAATATTGTGTCAATCGTTCACCGCACGTGGATAAGAAATCCCGGGAGCAGTTCGAAATTCGCACACATAAAAGATTGATTGATATTGTCGAGCCGACGCAAGCCACGGTGGATGCGCTGATGAAGCTGGATCTATCGGCGGGAGTGGATGTCGAGATCAAGGCGTAGGCGGAAAATAAAGGCGGTGGAAAGTGGTCTTTGGGATTGCCATTTTTCCAAAACGTTGAGGTTCGCGGCTTTATTTCATTGAAAAGTTGGATGATGATGAACAAGGGAATTCTTGGAAAAAAATTGGGGATGACGCAGGTATTTGCCGAAGACGGCGCCGCGATTGGTGTGACGGCCATTGAGGTCGAACCATCGGTTGTCGTTCAGGTGAAAACCAGGGAAAAGGACGGCTACGACGCGGTTCAAATCGCTTACGGCCGGATGAAACAGAAGAATGTGACGAAGCCGCTGCAGGGTCATTTGAATAAGGCCAATAAAGGCTACTTCCGTGTTTTGAGGGAAGTTCCCGCCGCGGCCGGCGACTACGAAGTCGGGCAGGAAATTTCAGCGGACATCTTCCAGGCAGGCGGTTTTGTCGATGTCATGGGCACTTCCAAAGGCAAAGGATTTCAGGGAGTCATGAAGAGGCACGGGTTCGGCGGCGGCCGGGCGACGCACGGCTCCATGTTTCATCGGGCCCCTGGTTCCATTGGCGCCAGTGCGGATCCGTCCCGTGTCTTCAAGGGAACCAAAATGGGCGGTCAGATGGGAAACGTCCGGAAAACCGTTCAAAACCTTGAGATCTGGCAGGTGCGCTCCGACCGCAATTTGTTGTTGTTGAAAGGTTCCGTCCCCGGTGGGAAAAACGGCTATGTGTTCATTCAGCAGGCCAGGAAAAAAAGCGTGTAAGACAGTGGAGTTGTAAACATGGCAGTCGCAGATGTTTTTGATATTGAAAAAAAGAAGGTTGCCGAGGTCGAATTGAATGACGCGGTTTTCGGCGCGGACATCAACGAAGCAACAATCTATGAGGTCGTAAAGATGCAGCGGGCGTCGCGGCGCTCGGGCACCTCCGCCACCAAGGGAAGAAGCGATGTGAGCGGCGGCGGAAAGAAGCCCTGGCGTCAAAAGGGCACCGGCCGCGCGCGCTCGGGAACCTCGCGCTCGCCGATCTGGAGAGGCGGCGGAATTGTTTTTGGCCCGCAGCCGCGCGATTACGCTTACAGCGTCCCGAAAAAAGTTCGTAAAAATGCGTTGATCTCGGCGCTGAGCATGAAAGTGAAAGAAGAAAAGATGACGATTCTGCGCGATTTCCCGATGGAAGCGATCAGCACCAGGGCGTTTCAGAAAGTGGTGGATCTCTTCGGTCTCACCAAAGCGCTTTTTGTGATTGATCGGGATCATGTGGTTTTGATGAAATCATCGCGAAACATCAAGAATGTGAAAATGATTCGGTCGGAAGGCATCAATGTTTACGATGTGCTCAACTACGAGCACCTGGTCCTTCTTGAACCCTCCATAAAAAAGATCGAGGGGGCATTGCTGGCATAATGGAACTGCATCAGGTGATCAGGAAAATACTCCTCACGGAAAAGAGCAACCTGGACCGTGAAGCGGCAAATAAATACCACTTCGAAGTCGATCGCCGGGCCAACAAGGTGGAAATCGGCCAGGCGGTGGAAAAATTATTTAAGGTAAAAGTGACGGAGGTCCGCGTGATTCATGTCCTGGGAAAGAAAAAGCGCATGGGCCGCGTGATGGGGAAAAAGAGCGACTGGAAAAAGGCCATCGTGACGCTGGCCGAAGGAAGCCGCATCGAAGTCGCCGAAGGCGTATAGAACGAGTGAAGGATTAAGCACATGGCAATCATCAAATACAAACCGACATCACCGGGCAGGAGGTTCCAGAGCGTTTCGGATTTTGCGGAGATCACCTCCACCGAGCCGGTCAAAAGCCTTTTGAAGCCGATCAAGAGAACGGGCGGACGCAACAGTTACGGGCGCATCACCGCGCGTCATATCGGCGGCGGCCACAAGCGCAAGTACCGAATGATCGATTTTTGCCGCAACAAGGCGGACATTCCGGCCAAGGTGGCGGCCATCGAGTACGACCCGAACCGGTCGGCCCGGATTGCTCTTTTGAATTACCGGGATGGTGAGAAAAGATACATCGTGGCCCCGGCGCAGATCCGTGTCGGCGATGTGCTGGTGAGCGGTGAGAAAGCGGACATCAAACCGGGCAATGCGATTCCCCTGAAATACATTCCGCTGGGCTCGCTGATCCACAATGTGGAATTGAAGGTCGGGCGCGGCGGACAGTTGATCCGCTCGGCGGGCGCCTACGGCCAGCTGATGGCCAAGGAAGGCAGTTACGCTCAGGTGAGGCTGCCGTCCGGCGAAGTCCGCAAGGTATTCATTGAATGCATGGCGACCATCGGCCAGGTGGGGAACAACGAGCATGAAAACATCAGCATCGGCAAGGCGGGCCGCACCCGCTGGCTCGGGAAGCGCCCCCATGTCCGCGGCGTCGTCATGAACCCCGTGGACCATCCGATGGGCGGCGGCGAAGGCCGGTCGTCCGGCGGCCGTCATCCCTGCACCCCCTGGGGCGTTCCGACCAAGGGACACAAAACCCGGAAAAACAAGAAAACCGACAAATATATTGTGAAAAGAAGAGGGAAATAAAACGTGGCACGTTCGATCAAAAAAGGTCCTTATATTGAAGAAAGTTTGCTGGCCAAGGTCCGGAAAATGGAGGCTGAAAGCAGCAAGAATGTGATTAAGACTTGGTCGCGGCGTTCAACCATTACCCCCGAGTTGATCGGTTACACGTTTGCCGTGCACAACGGGAAAAAATTCATTCCGGTGTACGTGACGGAAAACATGGTGGGGCATAAAATGGGCGAATTCGCGCCGACGAGGACGTTTTATTCCCATTCCGGCGACCGGAAAACCAAGGTGAAGAAGTAGGGGCTTCGCGCAAGCGGACAGGTTTGGAGTGGATGAGATATGGAAGCAAAAGCAGTTGCAAAATATATCCGGATGTCGCCGCAGAAAGTTCGGCTGGTGGTTGATCTGGTTCGGGGCAAGAAAGTTCAGGAGGCCCGCAATATCCTGCTGTACACGCGAAAATATTCGGCGGGAATCGTGGCCAAGGTGCTCAAATCGGCGGTCGCCAACGCGGCCCAGAATCCGAATATCGACGAAAACACGCTTTACGTGAAGGAGATCTTTGTGGACCAGGGGCCGTCGCTGAAACGGTGGAGGGCCCGGGCGCAGGGAAGAGCGGCGGGAATCAAAAAAAGAACGTCCCACATCACAGTGGTCGTGGATGAAAGGTAAGGAGGAACGATCTTGGGTCAGAAGGTTAACCCGGTAGGATTACGGCTGGGCTACATCAAAAAGTGGCAGTCCGTATGGTTTGCCGAAAAGAATTACAGCGGCATGCTGCTTGAGGACTTGAAGATCCGGAAGTACCTCAAGAAAAAGCTCTATCATGCCGGCATTTCCCACATCGAAATTGAGCGCGCGGCCAACAAAGCCAAGGTGAATATTTACGCCGCGCGGCCGGGAGTGATCATCGGCAAGAAGGGGTCGGAAATTGAAAAGCTGAAAGCGGAAATTGAAAAATTTTCGCAGGCGGAGATTATCATCAATATTCTGGAAGTCCGCAAGCCGGAAACCGATGCGCAGCTGGTGGCCGAAAATGTCGCCATGCAGTTGGAGAGGCGGGTTGCCTTCCGCCGCGCCATGAAAAAGTGCGTCGGCTACGCGCTGAAGTTCGGCGCCAAAGGCATCAAGATCAGCTGTTCCGGACGGCTGGGGGGCGCTGAAATTGCCCGCGCGGAATGGTACCGTGAAGGCCGGGTTCCCCTGCACACGCTGCGGGCCGATATCGACTACGGCTTCATCGAAGCGCATACGGCCTACGGATTGGTCGGCGTCAAAGTTTTGATTTTTCACGGAGAAGTTTTGCCCCAGAAGAACGAGAGACAGTCTTGATCGCACCTTGCGATTTTCCCCGACGGGGGGCTGAAGACAAACGGGAGTTGTAGATTATGTTAATGCCAAAACGGGTAAAATACAGAAAATTGCAGAAAGGCCGCATGGGCGGCAAAGCAATTCGGGGCGGCACCATTGCCTTTGGCGACTACGGATTGCAGGCGGCGGAATGCGGGTGGGTTTCGGCCCGGCAGATCGAAGCGGCCCGCGTCGCGATGACCCGTTATGTGAAGCGCGGCGGCAAGATCTGGATTCGCGTATTCCCGCACAAATCCATTACGAAAAAACCCGCTGAAACCCGCATGGGCAAAGGCAAGGGAGCGCCGGAAGGATGGGTGGCGGTCGTGAAGCCCGGATCCGTGCTGTACGAGATGGAAGGCGTAACCAAGGAAGTGGCCAGGGAAGCGTTTCGTCTGGCGTCGCATAAACTGGCGATTTCGACCAAGTTTTGTTCAAGGGAAATATCCGATGAAAATTAGCGAAATCAGAGGTCTCGGCATTACCGAGCTTCAGACAAAAAAGAGTGAGTTGGCGGAAGAACTGTTTCGGTTGAAGATTCGGCATGCCGGGGGCCAGCTGGAATCGACCGCCAGCCTGGGCCGCCTCCGCAAGGACATTGCGCGCATCAAGACGGTGATGAAGGAAAAGGAGGCCGCAGGATAATATGGCTGAAAAGAGCAACAAACGCACCATTAAGGGCGTGGTCGTCAGTGATAAAATGGATAAGACCATTGTGGTGAAAGCCGAACGGCTGGTGAAACACCCGGTGTTTCATAAATATGTCCGCCGGCATGTGAAATACAAGGCCCATGATGAGCAAAACCAGTGCAGGATCGGAGACACCGTCATCATCATTGAGTCGCGGCCGATCAGCCGAGACAAGCGCTGGAGAATGCTGGAAGTTCTGGAGAAAGCGAAATAGACACCTGGCTTATCCCAAGCAGGCACGTTGTAACAGTGGGGTTGATTTATGATTCAGATGCAGACCATTTTAAATGTTGCCGACAATTCCGGCGCCAAACGGGTCGCGTGTATTAAAGTGCTTGGCGGATCCAAGCGGCGCTTCGCTTCTCTGGGCGATGTCATTGTCGTGGCGGTGAAAGAGGCTATCCCGAATTCCAAAGTTAAAAAAGGCGATGTCATGAAGGCGGTCATCGTCCGCACCGTAAAGGAAGTCAAGCGGCCGGACGGCTCGTATCTCAAGTTTGACGATAATTCGGCCGTTCTCATCAGCAATCAGATGGAGCCCATCGGCACCAGAATTTTTGGACCGGTCGCCCGTGAATTGAGAGCGAAACAGTTTATGAAAATCATCTCTCTGGCGCCAGAGGTTTTATAAGCCGGTTTTGAAGAGGGGAAAAATGAGTTTAGGCAGATTGAAAAAAGGGGATTTGGTGAAGGTTCTGGCCGGCAAGGACAAGGGAAAAACCGGCAAGATTCTGAAAGCCATCCCCGGCAAAAGCAAAGTGATCGTCGAAAAGATCAATGTGATCAAGAGACATAAAAGGCCTGATCAGAAAAGCAAGGGCGGTGTCCTGGAAAAAGAGGCGGCGATGGATGTCTCCAAGGTCAGCATCATTTGCGGCAAATGCAAGGAAGCGACCCGGATTCGGAACCGCATTCTCGAGGACGGCAAGAAAATTCGAATCTGCAGCAAATGCAATGACGTCATCGATGTAGGTTAGGGAAAATGGCAAGATTAAAGGAATATTATTTAAAAACCGTAGTGCCGGCTCTGGTCAAGGAATTCGACTACAAGAATCCCATGCAGGTTCCGAAAATGGAGAAGATTGTCGTCAATATGGGTCTGGGTGAGGCCATCTCCAATGTGAAAATCATTGACGGGGCCGTGCAGGAAATGGCGATGATCACGGGCCAGAAGCCGGTGGTCACCAAAGCGAAGAAATCCATCGCGACCTTCAAACTCCGCCAGGGCATGCCGATCGGCTGTTCGGTGACGCTGAGAAAAGATGTGATGTACGAGTTTTTCGATCGGCTGGTGAATGTCGCCCTGCCGAAAGTCCGCGATTTTCGGGGCATATCGGCCAGCGCCTTTGACGGTCGGGGCAACTATTCCATCGGCCTTCACGAGCAGATTATTTTCCCCGAAATCGAGTATGACAAAATCGAAAAGGTCAAGGGAATGAACATTACCATCGTGACGTCGGCCCGGACGGACGAAGAGGCCCGCGTTCTGCTCCGACTGATGGGCGTGCCCTTTAAGAATTAAAACAGGAAGCTCCGGAGGAATTGTAGCGTGGCAAAAAAGTCATTAATCGCAAAGGCAAAAAGGAAACCGAAATTTGCGGTTCGGGAATACAACCGCTGTCAGATTTGCGGGCGGCCCCGGGCGTATTATAGAAAATTCGAAATGTGCAGAATCTGCCTGAGGAAGCTTTCGCTGCAGGGCGAACTCCCCGGCGTGATCAAATCAAGTTGGTAACCATCGTGTAAGGAGAATAAGCATGGGGATGACGGATCCTATTGCCGATATGCTGACCCGGATACGCAACGGGAATAAAGCCCGCTTCAAGAATGTCAGCGTTTACATGTCGCAGATGAACATGAATATTGCCAGAGTCCTGAAAGCGGCCGGATATATCCATAATTATGAGGCCGTGAAGAATGAAAGCGGCCGTGCAATGCTCAAGATTACGCTGAAATATCCGGACGCCAAGCATACGGTCATTACCGATATCAAAAGAGTCAGCAAACCCGGACGCAGGGTGTACGTTTCGGCCGACAAGATTCCCAAGGTGCTCAACGGTTTCGGCATTTCGATTCTTTCCACGTCCCGCGGCATCATGACCGACCAGGAAGCCAGAGAGTCGAATGTCGGCGGTGAAGTTCTTTGCAAGGTTTGGTAGTTCAATTACAGAGGGTAGACGGGAGTTCTGATTCATGTCGAGAATAGGCAAAAAACCAATCACGTTTCCGAAAAATGTGAAGATCAGCCAGAACGGCAGTATCGTTAAAGTGGAGGGGCCCAGGGGAACCTTGTCTTCAAAATTGCCGGATGGCATTGCGATGACGATGGGGGAAAATCAGCTGATCATTGAGAGAAAATCCGATGATCGCCTGGCCCGGTCCTATCACGGTTTGGCCAGGACGCTGGTCAACAACATGGTAACCGGCGTCAGCGCCGGGTTTGAGAAGGGACTGGAAATCTCGGGCGTCGGCTACCGCGCGGAGATCGCCGGCTCGAACCTGAAACTGGTCCTGGGATTTTCCAGTCCGGTCGAATACAGCATTCCCAAAGGGATTGAGGTCAGGATCGACAAGCAGGTCAACCTCGTCGTTTCCGGAATCAACAAAGAGCTGGTGGGCCGCGTTGCGTCGGAGATCCGCTCGTTGAAGAAGCCGGAGCCCTACAAGGGGAAAGGCATTAAATACGCTGGTGAGCATATTCGCCGGAAGGCCGGGAAAGCGGCAGGCGCTAAATAATCGTTTCGGGAAACACAGCAAAAAAGAGGTGGAACATTGGCTTCCAAAAAGACGCTTAAAGTAAGAGAGAAAAGGGAAAAGAGAGTCAGGGGCAAACTGACGGGAACCGCGGAAAGGCCCCGCCTTTCTGTTTTCCGGTCGGACAAGCACATTTATGCACAGGTGATCAACGATGCGCAGGGCACAACCATTGCGATGGCTTCCACGCTGAGCAAGGAATTGGCCGGAAAGCACAAGGGGATCAAGAAAGTGGACGTGGCCCGGGAGGTGGGCAAACTGATTGCGGCGCGCCTGCAGACGCTGGGAGTGGAGAAAGTCGTTTTTGACAGAGGACGGTTTCTCTATCATGGACGCGTAAAAGCCCTGGCCGATGCGGCACGGGAAAGCGGCCTTAAATTTTAATTACTTTTGTGAACGGAACTCATGATCAGAGAAGAATCCATCGATAAAAGAGACATGAAAGAAGTGGAGCTCCTGGACCGGGTCATTGCCATTAACCGTACGGCAAAGGTCGTCAAGGGAGGAAGGCGTTTTCGTTTCAGCGCGATCGTGGTGGTCGGCGACGGCCAGGGCATGATCGGCGCGGGACTGGGAAAGGCCCACGAAGTTCCCGAAGCGATCCGCAAGGGAATGGAAATGGCCAAGAAAAATATGGTCAAGGTCGCGGTGGCCAACAAAACGATTCCTTATGAGGTTCTGGGAAAATTCGGCGCGGGAAAAGTGCTTCTGAAACCGGCGTCGGAAGGAACCGGATTGATTGCCGGCGGGGCGGTGCGAGCCGTTCTGGAAGTGGCCGGCGTTCACAATATTCTGACCAAATGCCTGGGCTCGCACAATCCGCACAATCTGGTCAAGGCGACCGTTGACGGGCTTTGTCAGTTGAAGGATCCGGCGGAAATTTCCGCGCGGCGGGGCAAGTAAAGAATATGACGAGGGTGTTCATACAGTGGCTAACATGTTGAAAGTGAAAATGGTAAAAAGCGTCATCACGCGGCCGGAGAAGCAGAGAAAAATCATGCGCGGCCTGGGACTGACCAAGGTAAACAAGACCGTGACTCTGGCCGATACCCCGGAGATTCGTGGCATGATTCACAAAGTCATCCATCTGGTTTCTGTGGAAGAGTCAAAGGAGTAGGGCTATGGATTTGAGTTCTCTGAAAGCGCCCCTGGGGGCGACCAAAAAGAGAAAAAGAGTCGGTCGCGGCGATGCGTCCGGCCACGGAGGAACGTCCGGCAAAGGACACAAGGGGCAGAAAGCCCGCTCGGGCGGCTATGTGCGCGACGGTTTTGAAGGCGGCCAGATGCCCATGTCCCGGCGGCTTCCGAAGAGAGGCTTCCGCAACCCCTTCCGGGAAAGCTATGTCGGTGTGAACGTTATGGATTTGTGCCGCAAATTTGAGAAGGGCGCCGTGATTGATGAAGAGGCCATTCTGAAAAGCGGCCTGGTCAAGAAAAAGGGCGCCGGAATCAAGATTCTGGCCAAGGGAAGCATCGATTTTCCCGTGACCTTGAAAATGGCAAAAATCAGCGCGGCCGCGAAAGCCAAAATTACCGCGGCGGGTGGTTCGATTGAAGAGGTAATCTGATTTGTTAGAGGGACTGGGCGGCGTTTCCAAAATACCGGAATTGCAGAGAAGAATCTTGTTTACCTTGCTTCTTCTGGCGGTTTACCGTGTCGGCGTTTTTATACCGACTCCCGGCATCGACAATACCGCGCTTTTGGCTTTTTTTGATCAGGCGCGCGGTTCCATGCTGGGGCTGATGGATCTGTTTGCCGGCGGCGCCCTGAGCACTTTTTCCATTTTTGCTCTGGGCATCATGCCCTACATTACCTCGTCCATTATCATCAACTTGCTGACGGTGGCCATCCCGCATCTGGAGAAACTTTCCAAAGAGGGGGAGAACGGCCGCCGGAAAATTACCCAGTACACCCGCTACGGCACGGTGGGACTGAGCATCATTCAGGGATTCGGCATCGCCTGGGGGTTGCAGCAGATGGCCAGCCCGACAGGCGCCCCCATTGTTCTGAATGCCGGCTGGGGCTTTATTCTGATGACGATCATTACCCTGACCTCCGGAACGTCGTTTCTGATGTGGCTGGGAGAGACCATTACGGAAAAGGGCATCGGCAACGGCATTTCGCTGATCATTTTCGCCGGCATTGTCTGCAATCTGCCCGGAGCCATCGGCAACACCTGGCGACTGTATTCGTCCGGCGAACTGCATTTTCTCCTGCTGGTGCTGCTGGCGCTGTTCATGATCGCCGTGATCGGAGCGATTGTTTACGTGGAGGCCGCGCAAAGACGCATTCCGGTCCAGTACGCCAAGAGAATCGTCGGCCGGAAGATGTACGGCGGACAGACAACCCATCTGCCGCTCAAGATCAATTCCGCGGGTGTTATTCCGCCGATCTTTGCGTCTTCGGTGATCATGTTTCCGGCAACCATCGCTAATTTTGCCCCGGAAGGCTGGATGAAAACGATTTCCGGATATTTAATGCCCGGAAATTTCGGCTATGAGATTCTGTTTGTCGCTTTGATCTTTTTCTTCTGCTTCTTTTATACGGCCGTGACGATCAAGCCGGACGATATGGCGGAAAACATGAAGAAATTCGGCGGGTATGTTCCGGGAATCCGGCCGGGAAAGAAAACCGCCGAATATATTGAAGAAATTCTGGAAAGGCTCACCTTCAGCGGAGCGGTTTATGTTTCCATCATCTGCGTGCTGCCCAGCGTGCTGATCTCGCAGCTGAACACGCCTTTCTATTTCGGCGGCACTTCTTTGTTGATTGTCGTCGGCGTGGCCATGGACACGGCGAGCCAGATCGAATCGCATCTGCTGACCCGCCAGTACGAGGGGTTCATGAAAAAAGGACACATGGCGCGCAGACGATAAGGCAATGTGCCAAAGGTTGGGGCTCATGGTCATTCTGAAACAGCCGGACGAGATCGACAAAGCCAGAGCGAGCAGCCGGATTGTTGCGGAGGTCCTGAGCGTTCTTCGGGAAAGAATAAAACCGGGTGTGACCACCCGGGAATTGGACAGAATCGCTGAAGAGGTTGCGCAAAAGCGAGGCGCCAAACCGGCGTTTAAAGGGTATCGGGGCTATCCCCATTCCCTGTGCGCGTCGGTCAACGAAGAGGTCGTTCACGGAATGCCGTCCGGCCGGGTCTTGAAAGAAGGCGACATTGTCGGACTGGACTTCGGTGTTTATTATCAGGGCTTTTACGGGGATGCGGCGGTTACGCTTCCCGTCGGCAGGGTGAGCGAAGAGGCGACCCGGTTGATGAGCGTGACGGAGCAGAGTTTATACGCGGCGATTGACCAGGCCTCTTCCGGAAACCGCCTGGGAGACATCTCGGCGGCGGTTCAGGAAACGGCGGAATCTGCCGGGTATTCCGTTGTTCGGGATTTTGTCGGACACGGCATTGGCAGGAATATGCACGAGGACCCCCAGATTCCGAATTTCGGGAAAAAAGGACGGGGAATCGAGCTGCAGACGGGAATGATTCTCGCCATCGAACCGATGGTCAACGCGGGCAGGTATCGGGTAAAGATTTTGCCGGACGGATGGACGGTGATTACGGCGGATGGAAGTTTGTCGGCCCATTTCGAGCATTCCGTAGCCATTACGGACAACGGACCGGAGATCTTGAGCAGGCTGAATTGATTTTTTTCATTTAACCGGCGGTTGAAAAATGTATGGCCAAAGAGGAAGCAATAGAAGTTGAAGGTCGGGTGCTGGAGCCCCTGCCGAATGCCATGTTTCGAGTGGAACTGGAAAACGGACATAAGGTTCTGGCGCACATATCCGGAAAAATGCGGATGCATTTTATCAAAATATTGCCCGGAGACAAAGTCACGGTGGAGCTTTCCCCTTATGATCTGACCCGGGGCCGGATTACCTACCGGACGAAGTGAAAGCCTCATTTGCCGGAGAAGAAGGAGCAGGAGTCGTGAAAGTACGATCGTCAGTGAAAAAAATATGCGAGAAGTGCAAGATTGTCAAACGCAAGGGTGTTTTGCGCGTGATTTGTGAAAACCCCAAACATAAGCAGCGCCAGGGCTAGTTTCAACCATTTCAGGAGGTTATAGGTGGCACGAATTTCAGGTGTTGATTTACCGAAAAACAAGCGAATGGAAGTTGCCTTAACGTACATCTACGGCATCGGCAAAACCCGGGCCAAGCAGATTTTGAAAGAATCGGGCGTCAGTCCGGACACCAAGACCGACCAGCTGGCGGACTCCGAGATTTCGGCCATTCGAAGCATTATCGATAAGGAGGGGAAGGTCGAAGGAGACCTGCGCCGTGAGATTTCCATGTCGATCAAGCGCCTGATGGATATCGGCGCTTACCGCGGCCTGCGGCACCGCAAGGGGCTGCCGGTCCGGGGGCAGAGAACCCATACCAACGGACGCACGAGAAAAGGTCCGAGGCGGGCCATCGCGGGCAAGAAAAAATAGCTGAAAATATTTTCGACCGGAGGAAAAATGGCGAAAACAGTCAGGAAAACAGGCAAGAGAAAAGAAAAGAAAAACATTACGGAAGGGGTTGCCCATATTCAATCCACTTTCAATAATACGATTATTACGATCACGGATATGACCGGCAACGTGATTTCCTGGTCCTCGGCGGGACTGCAGGGCTTCAAGGGATCGCGCAAAAGCACGCCTTTCGCCGCGCAGATGGCCGCGGAAGACGCGGTGCGCAAAGCCAAAGACCAGGGCATGCGCCGTGTCCAGGTTTATATCAAAGGACCGGGCGCCGGACGGGAGTCGGCTCTGCGATCTCTGCAACTGGCCGGATTGACCATTACGATGATACGAGACGTTACGCCTGTTCCGCACAACGGATGCAGACCGCCCAAGCGGCGAAGGGTGTAACCCTATTAAAACTTTCAGAATGATTTAGAATTAAAGGGAGGCGTTTTTTGGCAAGATATACGGATTCCTCATGTCGTTTGTGCCGTCGGGAAGGCTTAAAGCTTTTTTTGAAGGGCGATCGTTGTTATTCGGAAAAATGTGCCTTTGAAAGACGGGGATATGCTCCGGGACAACACGGTCAGTCCCACAAGAAGCAGACTTCCGACTATGGCACCCAGTTGCGCGAAAAGCAGAAGCTCAAAAGAATGTACGGGCTTTTAGAGAAGCAGTTTCACGGTTATTTTGAAAAAGCCGACCGGCAAAAGGGCATCACCGGTACCAATTTGCTGGTGCTGCTGGAGCGCAGGCTGGACAATATGGTGTTTCGCCTTGGTTTTGCCAATTCGAGAGTGGAAGCCAGGCAATTGATCAGCCATAGTCATTTTCTGGTGAACGGGAAAGCGGTCAATATCCCGTCGTATCTGCTGAAGGCAGGCGATGAAGTCACGATTAAAGAAGGTTCACGCAAGATGAACCGGATTCTGGAAGCAATGGAAACCGTCGCCAGACGGGGTGTGCCACATTGGCTGGGATTGGATAAAGAAAACTTTAAAGCGACCATTAAAATGCTGCCGGTTCGTGAAGATCTGACGATGCCGGTGCAGGAACAGCTTATCGTAGAACTTTATTCGAAGTAGGCAAATAATATATTTAATAAACCAGCTTAAGGGTGGGTTTGATTATGCAGAGAAACTGGTCGAGTTTAATTCGTCCCAAACGTGTAGATGTCGATGAAGCTACGCATACACGATTTTATGGAGAATTTACCATTCAACCTCTGGAAAGAGGGTTTGGAATAACACTGGGAAACGCGTTGAGAAGAGTTTTGTTGTCGTCCATCCAGGGCGCGGCCATTACCTCCATTAAAATCGATGGTGTTTTGCACGAGTTTTCGACGATCCCCGGCGTCAAGGAAGATGTTACGGACGTGATTTTGAACCTGAAGGGCGTCCGTTTCAAACTGGGAGCGGCGGATACGAAAGTCGTAAAATTCAACGTGACCAGCGCCGGCCCCATTACGGCGGGCGACATCATCACCGACGGAACGATTGAGGTTTTAAACCCCGATCATTATATCGCCACGCTGTCCGGCGGCGGTTCGCTGAAGGCGGAAATGGTCGTGAAAATGGGCAAGGGCTATATCGCCGCGAAAAAAGAGCTGGAACCCGATCAACCGGAAGGCACCATCAATATCGATGCCATCTTTTCGCCGATCAAGAAAGTCAACTACGTGGTGTCGCATGCCCGCGTCGGCCAGATTACGGATTACGACAAACTGGTGCTGGAAGTCTGGACGGACGGAAGCCTGAATCCGGGCGACGCCATCGCTTATTCGGCCAAGATCCTGAAGCAGCAGCTGGATGTGTTCATCAATTTTGAAGAAGTTGAGGAAGATGCCGCTCCGGAACAGGGTGAAGATGGAAAAGGCAACGTCAATGAAATTCTCATGCGGTCGGTGGAAGATCTGGAGCTTTCCGTTCGTTCGGCCAATTGCCTGAAAAACGCGGGCATCAACACGATCGGGGAACTGGTTCAGAAAACCGAGGCGGAAATGCTCAAAACCAAGAATTTCGGACGCAAGTCTCTGAGTGAAATTAAGGATATTCTCAACGAATACGGCCTTGCTTTTGGCATGAAGCCGGAGGAAAACGCTTAAAACAGCAAAGCGACCGGAACTCAGAATGCGGCGCGCCGCGGTTTTTGATGAATCCTCGGGAGACGGTCAGGAAAGGATAATGTAACCATGTATCACGGTAAGGCGGGCAGAAAACTGGGACGAACGTCCAGCCATCGGGAAGCCATGTTTCGCAATATGGTGACATCGATCATAAAACATGAAAGCATTCGGACGACCGATGCGACGGCCAAGGAAGTGCGCAAGCTGGCGGATCGAATGATCACGCTGGGCAAAAGAGGCGACCTTCACGCGCGCCGGCAGGCGCTGTCGGTGGTTCGGGACAAAGAGATGGTCGCCAAACTTTTCGGCGAACTGGCCGAACGCTTTCGTTCCCGCGCGGGCGGCTACACCCGGATCGTCAAAGTCGGCCATCGTTTTGGCGACAACGCGCCGGTTTCCATCCTGGAATATCTTCCGGATGAGAAAAAGAAAGAAAAGGCAAAGCCGAAGAAGGCAAAAAAGGCTGAATAGCCAATAAAATTAAATCAAAAAAGGCAGGGCTCGCGCCCTGCCTTTTTTTGTGGTTGTTTTTTGAAATCAATCAAGGTATTGATGCAAAACTATCGCAAAGGAGGAGTCGTGATGGCAGAAAAAAAGATCGGCGAAGTGCTCAAGTTTTTTGCGAAGCCTTCGGTGGCGGCGGTCCATCTTTCGGAAGGCGAATTGCAGATCGGAGACAGCATCAAATTTTCCGGCCACACAACGGAATTTACCGACGTGATTCAGTCCATGGAAGTGGACAACAAGCCGGTGCAGAAAGCCGTGGCGGGTGATTCCATCGGTCTCAAAGTCTCGGACCGCGTTCGGCCCGGTGATGAAGTTTTTAAAGTAATTCCCGATTAATCTTCAGCGGATATTTTTAACCGTCGGCACATTTGAATGCCGAAAGACGCATTTCTGTGCCGACGTCAACCGGTTGGTGTGTGCCGGCGAAAATCCTGATCGTCGATGATCAAGGATACAGTCCCTTTTCCATTCCCCCCCCTCCGAATCATAACCAGCAGAAAATCAGGCGTTTGGTTTCAGCGCGGTTGTGCTCAAAATTATTTTATTTGTCATCGTCTTGTCATCCTCCTGTCATCCTGTCGCTGTATGGTGCCGACGCTCGATGAAAGAGGATGAGCTGATCAAAGGCTGACCTCTGTAAAAACACTTTGAGGAGGAGAGTATGAAGAGATTTTGGTTGGTTTTGCTGTCCCTGGGGCTGATGGTTGCCTTCAGTACGTCAGCGACGGCCGTTGATGTAAAGTTCAGCGGCGAGTATTACGCGGCGGGGATGTATCTGGATAAAACAAACGTCACAAAGACCACGACAGGCGGTAATCCGAGCACGGCTTTTTATTACCAGAGATTGAGGGCCAGAACGGATTTCACGATTACCCCCGGCCTGAAACTGATCACGCGTTTTGACGCGATGGAGAGAGCCTGGGGCGCAACCAGATTTGTTCCCGGTACAACACAGGCTGCCGATTCCGCGGGAACACGCGCGGAAAATGAAAACATCGCCATCGACTGGGTTTACATCGATTACAAGTCGGCCATCGGCACATTTCAGGCCGGTTACATGAACGACGGATCAACGGGCACCATTTTCGCCAACAGTTACGGTCCGAAGGCAAGAATCAAGTATTCGAATGCCTTTGGTCCGATCACACTCAATCTGGCCTACACCAAGGAAGCGGAAAACAGCCGCATGGCCATTAACGCAGTCAACCGGGCGGATGCCGATAACGACAAATACGGCATGGAAGGCGTCTACAACTGGAAGACCGGCAAGGCTGGCGTGAACGTCAACTATTACCATCAAAACAGAAACCGTCCCGCGGTCCCCGCTTACAGAAGAACCTATTTCCTGGTGACGCCTTACGCCTTTGCGAAAATCGGTCCGGTTGCCCTCCAGGCGGAACTCAATTACCTGACGGGAAGCGACCAATATGAGGACGGCACCAACCCGGCCGGGGCGCCCGGCATCGATAAGGTGAACCTGGCCGGCATCAGCGGCTGGATCGACGCGACGGCCAATTTCGGCTTATTCTACGCGGGCGGCAGCATCGCGTATGTGTCCGGCGATGATCCGGGGACGAACGACAAAACAGAAGGCGGCATGATCAACGGCGGGCGCGACTGGAACCCCTGCCTGATCATGTGGAATTACGATCGGACCAACTGGGCGGGCGCCCTGACAGGGTACAACGGGGCGGCTCAGGATACGGCGATGGCCAACGGCTGGCTGTTCCAAATGCACGGCGGCGTTAAACCCATCGACAAGCTGGATGTGATGGCGTCGGTTACCTATGCGTTTGCCGATCAAAAACCCTGGGCCACCGCCGGCAATCCGGCCACCGCATACCTTTACAACGATTACGGATGGGAAGTGGATTTGACCGCAACCTACAAAATCACCAATAACCTGTCCTACATGCTGGGCGGAGGTTATCTCTTTACCGGCAAATACTACAAGGGTACTTCGGATGCCAACGAGCTGACCAACGATTTCCTGGTGTTGAACAAGCTGACGCTGACATTCTAACGCGGCAATCCGGACAAAGCACACAACCCCTTGAAAAGACCAGGAACTGTCTCTGGCTTTTCAGGGGTTGTTTTTGAACGGCAAACAATGATAGGAAACACCATGGCAAAAATCCTGATCGTCGATGACGAAAAAGATATAGCGGACCTTGTCGCTTACAACCTGGAACGAGAAGGGTTTCGCACCAGGATCGTGTTGGGCGGAAACGAGGTTTTTGCCGCCGTCGATTCGCTTGCCCCCGATCTGATGGTTCTGGATCTGATGTTGCCGGGTGTCGGCGGCCTGGACATCTGCAAAAGGATTCGAGCTAATCCGAAAACTTCATCCCTGCCGATCATCATGCTGACTGCTAAAGCAGACGAAGTCGATAAAATCATCGGACTGGAAATCGGGGCGGATGATTATGTCACCAAACCCTTCAGCGTCAAAGAGCTGGTGGCCCGCGTCAGAACCGTTTTGAGAAGGGTCCAGGAAGGAAAGAAACCTTCCGCCGGAGAACGCTTTGAATTTCAGGGGCTGTCCATTGATTACGCATCCTGTCAGGTGCTGGTGGACGGCAAGCCGGCGGCTTTGAGCCCTACCGAACTCAAACTGCTTTTCTTTTTGTCGCGCAGTCCCGGCCGTGTGCATTCACGGGATCAGATTCTTACGCATGTCTGGGGCGACGACACGTTTATTACCGATCGTGCCGTGGACGTCCATATCCGCCGCCTGCGCAGCTCGATCGAAAAAAATATGGAAAAACCGCAATACATTCTAACCGTTCGCGGATTCGGATATAAATTCGCGGATATACGGTAAAAACGCCTTCTTTGCACACGGGCTCTTTGCTTCACATTGTTTTGGCAAATTCATCCACGCGTCATCAAACTGTAACATTCATCCTGTATATGAACAGCCAATTTAAAAACAGGAGGAAGCACCCATGTTCAGCATTGTTCGAAAAGCAACGATTTTCACCATCGTGTTCTTGCTCATCGGCGGCATATCTTTTGCCGCGGACTCCATTGTGATTAAGGGATCGACCACCGTTTTGCCGGTGGCGCAGGGCACGCTGGAAGCCTTTATGAAAGCCAACCCCGGCGTTCAGATTTCTCTTTCGGGTGGCGGTTCCGGCGAAGGCATCAAAGCCCTGATTGACAAAACCACGGACATCGCCACCTCATCGCGTGAAATCAAAGACAAGGAAGTTGAACTGGCCAAATCCAAAGGCGTCAAGCCGGTTGCGCACGTGGTGGCTTTCGACGCGATCATTCCCGTCGTGCATCCCAGGAACAAAGTCACCAATTTATCCATCGACCAGTTAAGCCAGATCTATCAGGGCAAGATCACCAACTGGAAGGAGGTGGGTGGAGAAGATTTGAGAATCGTCGTGATTTCCCGCGACTCGTCTTCCGGCACCTTTGAGTCCTGGGATCATTTTGTCATGAAGAAGGCAAAAGTCACGCCGAGGGCCCAGATGCTGGCCTCCAACGGCGCCCTGGTCACCGCGGTGGCGAAAAACAGATATGCGCTTGCCTACCTGGGCATCGGATACATCAATCCAAGCGTAAAACCGCTCATGGTCAACGGCATCAAGGCTTCCATTCAGACGGCCATGTCCAGGGAATACCCAATGTCCCGTGAACTTTACATGTACGTAAACGGCGAGCCGGGAGGAGCCGTGGCCAAATACATTGCCTTTGTGAAATCCCCCGCTGGTCAGAAAATCGTTGCGAAAGAAGGTTTTGTCCCCATCGTTGAGGTGAAGAAGACCGGGAAGAAAAAATAATACCCGCGAATCCTCGTGGAACAAGGGGTTACAACCCCTTGTTCCGGGGCATGGGATCAACCCTATGCAAAGAGATTTCTGATGCACAACACCAGCCAACGGTAGATATTCGGGGTAGCATGACTCGTCATACCAAAGAAATCATTATTAAATATATCTTCTTCCTGTTTGCCCTGGTTTCGGTGATTGTCCTGGGGCTGATTGTTTTTTCGCTTTTCCGGGAAGGGTTGCCGCTTTTCGGTGAAGTGTCGGTGAAGGATTTTATTTTCGGGATCGAATGGTATCCCACGTATGATCCGCCGTCCTTCGGGATTTTATCGCTGATCGTCGGTTCCCTCATTGTCACGCTGATTGCCACTCTGATTGCCGTTCCCCTGGGGGTGATGGCGGCCATCTATATTTCCGAAATCGCGCCGCAGGCGATCAAGGAAATCCTCAAATCGGTCATCGAGCTTCTGGCCGGACTGCCCTCCGTTGTGCTGGGATTTTTCGGCATGGTCATTGTGGCGCCCTGGCTTCAGGAAACCTTTGATCTTCCTACGGGTTTAAATATCATCAACGCATCCGTGATTCTGGCCATCATGGCGATTCCGACCATTTCCAGTATTTCCGAAGATGCTCTTTATGCCGTGCCGCGCGAATTCAAGGAAGCGTCCTATGCGCTGGGCGCGACAAAATTTGAAACGATTGCCAAGGTGATTGTGCCTTCCGCGATCTCCGGAATTTCCACGGCGGTCATGCTGGGGATGGCCAGGGCCATCGGCGAGACGATGGTCGTTCTGATGGTGGCCGGCGGCGCGGCGGCCATTCCGGAGAGCCTGTTTGATTCGGTGCGACCCATGCCCGCTAGCATTGCCGCGGAAATGGGCGAGACGCCTTACCGCAGTCCGCATTATCAGGCGCTCTTCGCGATCGGCATCGTTTTGTTCTTTCTGACGCTGGCTTTCAATTTGGTTGCGGATTATGTGTCTCACAAATTCCGCCAGATCGGTTCGGGGACTTTGTAAACGGATACGCTATGGCTTTATCAATGAATACGTCCATGAAGTGGCGCTATCTGAAACAGCATATCTTTTTCGCGATGGTGCGCGCCTCCGCGCTGATCATTGCCCTGGCCCTGGGCGGTCTTGTTTTTTATATTTTCTACAACGGCATCGGCGCGATCAGTTGGGAGTTCATCACGAAGCCCCCCACCCATTCGATGACGCAGGGCGGCATCATGCCGGCCATTCTGGGAACGGTTTATCTGACGCTGGGCGCCATCGCCGTCGGGCTGCCGCTGGGCATCGCGTCGGCGATCTATCTGACGGAATACGCCCGGCAGGGAAGGGTTGTCCGGTTGATCAAAGTGGGCATCAACTGCCTGGCCGGCGTTCCCTCAGTTGTTTTTGGTTTATTCGGGCTGGGTTTTTTTGTGATTTTTCTGAAATTCGGATCGAGTATTTTATCCGGCTCCCTGACGTTGGGATTTCTGATTCTGCCGACCATCATCGGCGCATCGGAAGAAGCCCTGAAGGCCGTGCCGCAGACGTTTCGCGAAGCGTCTCTGTCTTTGGGGGTTTCTAAATGGCAGACCATTTATCGGATTGTGTTGCCCAACGCCCTGCCGGGCATTCTGACCGGTTCTATTCTGGGCATCGGCCGGGCCGCGGGGGAAACCGCGCCCATTATGTTTACCGCCGCCGCCTACTTTACGGCGAAACTGCCCGGCTCCGTTTTTGATGAAGTGATGGCTCTGCCTTATCATATTTATGTGCTGGCCACGGCCGGCACCAATATTGAAGCCACGCGCCCCATACAATTTGGAACCGTGCTGGTGCTGGTGGCGGTGGTGCTGGGCATTGACCTGATCGCGATCGTGATCCGCGGATTTATGAGACGAAATAAAAGGTGGTAGGAATGGAATCGAACAGCATTATCCGGCTCAATCATGTGAACTTTTACTATGGTGTCAGCCGCGCACTGACGGACATCTCCATGACCTTCGGCAAGAATAAAGTCACCGCGCTCATCGGGCCGTCCGGATGCGGCAAGTCCACGCTGCTGCGGCTTTTAAACCGCATGAACGACTTGATTGACGGGACAAGGGTTGAAGGCGAAATTCTTTTTGAAGATAAAAATATTTACGCGCCGGATGTTGATCCGGTGGAAATCCGCCGCAAGATCGGCATGGTTTTTCAAAAGCCCAATCCCTTTCCGAAGACGATTTACAACAATATCGCCTACGGCCCGAAGCTGAACGGGGTTTCCGGCGCCGAGATGGATATGCTGGTGGAGCAGAGCCTGAAGCAGGCGGTTTTGTGGGATGAGGCCAAGGATGTTTTAAATAAATCCGCCATGAATCTTTCCGGCGGCCAGCAGCAGAGGCTGTGCATCGCGCGGGCTTTGGCGATGAAACCGGACATTCTGCTGATGGACGAACCCACCTCGGCGCTGGATCCGATTTCCACCGCCAAAATCGAAGAGCTGATCGAAGAGCTGAAGAAGGATTATACGATTATTATTGTGACGCATAATATGCAGCAGGCGGCCCGCATCTCCGATGAAACCGCTTTCTTTTATCTGGGGAATTTGATTGAATA